>JAGDYV010000144.1:0-47676 GCA_049116495.1 Hyphomicrobiaceae bacterium
GCGCGGCATGATGCCGTGGATCAGCGAAGGCGCGCTGGTCGACAAGGAGCGGAACTAGCGTTTTCACACGTGAGGCTGTTTCACGGGATTGATTCACGTGAAACTGTTTCACGGGCAGCTGGAATCGATAGGCACGGGCTGGTGCAAAACGCACCGGCCCTTTTTGTATCGCCATGAGGCGATGGGAGAAGCTGAATTGACCGAGATCTTGAAGATTGTGCACCTGCTGTGCCTGGCTGTGGCACTGGGCATGACGACGGCCAATCTGATCACGATCCGCTATGTTGGTGGCCTGGACGCGGCAGCGCGGTCGGATTTCGGGCCGCTTGGCCGATCGTTCGGGGCCTATGGCGTGATGGCGGTGGCGCTGCTTTGGATCACGGGGATCGCCCTGACGCTGCTCAAATACGATGTAACGGCGCTGTCGGGCTGGTTCCTGGCCAAGCTGGTGTTGGTTGTGCTCCTAACGGGGCTGGTGATCTCGGCGCGCAAAGCCGGCGCGAAAGCGATCGCAGAGGGAGTGCCGCCGCCGATGCCGCTGATGCGCCAGATCACGTCCGGCATGCTCGCGAGCGGCATACTGATCGTTGTTTGCGCGGTATTGGCGTTCAACTGAAGAGATGCCTACCGGAGGTTCACCCCATTACATTGGGGAGGGAGGTGTGTGGCGGTGCAACGGAGCGAACCATCCGGTAGTTCCAAATCTCCGCCGGGTGAGGGCCGGCAGAGAATATAGGGCCGATCGGTGAGGAAGCGGGGAACCCTCACCGACCGGTCGGGGTCTGAACAGCGAGTGCCCCGACCCAACCATTTCGCGGTATCTTCTGCTTGACGCGGACGCCGCGATATTTGTCTTTGTGCTTGGACGGCGACCCGTTGAGGGCCTTGTCCGTCGTCATGTGCAACTTAAGCAACGCCGTTTCGATGAAACCGATATGGCTGCCAAAATATGGTTTCGGTGTGGCACAATCGTCGATCATTCACCAAACGGTGATCACATTGCATCGTAACAAATCGTAATAATATGAAGCGCTTAGCGCGTCGCCATATGCTCATTCAAGAATTAAGCAGACACGATCCGACCATCCTTATTGAACTATTGAATGAATTTTTGATGAGAAAGATATTCGCGTTCGTTGAAAAAAGCTGTGTTGATAAACCGGGTTGAGATGATCGACATGCATATTCATGAACTTGAAGGGTGTCGTTTGGTTGTGCAGGACACGCCCTGGCAATTTGCGCTGGACCATGAGGCCGCGATTGCTCGCTACTGGTCGGCGGCCATCACAAAGAACCCAAAAATCTTCAACGGCGAAGTCTTCGTCGTGGAGCGGTGGTCCATCGATAATGATGTGCTGGTTGGCCAATCCGTGTCGACAAAGTTCGCAGCTTATCTCTTTTGGCGGGACGGCGCTGCTGATCCAGGGCCTTATAGCGAAGCCTTTGCAACGGCACTGGTTCAATCGCAAGATGGCGGGGTGTTGCTGGCGCAATCCGTTGAGGGCACCCTGAATGCGGGACTATATGGCGCACCGGGCGGGCTATTGGATGCGCGCGACGTTGAAACAGACGGCGGTTTTGATCTAGCTGGCGCCGCGACCCGAGAACTGGCTGAGGAAACCGGGTTGACTAGCGCCGAATTGAAACGTCAGCCGGGCTTCGTGCTGGCCCAGGTCGGCCCCTTTCTAGGTGTTGCGAGTGTCTTTCGAAGCCATCTGACAGGAGATGAGCTGCTGCATCGTGTCGAAGCTTTTTTGGACACCCAAGCGGACCCGGAACTGGTCGCGCCGCGCGTCATCTATGATGTTGCTGAGTTGGACCCGCTGGCGCTGACGCCGTTTGGCCGCTTGCTGACGACGCATGTATTGGGCATGTAGTGGGACAAAGCGGCTTCATCACATCACGATATAAAAGGAGAGCTTCCACATGGAGCTCAGATTTCACACGCTGGATGTCTTTACGCGCACGCGGTTTGGCGGCAACCCGCTGGCCATCGTGCTGGACGCCGACGGTCTGAGCACCGAGACGATGCAGACCATCGCGGCAGAATTCAATCTCTCCGAGACCGTGTTTGTTATGAAACCGGAGGGGCATGCGCACTCGGCCAAGGTTCGTATTTTTACGCCGAAGGCTGAACTCCCGTTTGCCGGACATCCGACGGTTGGTACAGCTGTATTACTTGGCGAAGAACGCGCTGCGCAAACTGGCAGTGGCCGCGATGCGCTTGTGGTGCTGGAAGAGAATATCGGGCTGGTGCGTGCCGGCGTTCGGCTCGGCGCCGCAGCCGGTGAGGCGACTTTTGCTGAATTTGACGGCCCGAAAGTGCCGGTTAAGGAAAGTAAGTCACCGGATATAGCCGATATTGCCATGGCTGCGGGATTGATCCCGGGCGAAATCGGATATGCCAATCACCGTCCGGCGATTTTTGATGCGGGTGTGCGGATCTTGTGCGTACCGGTTGGGTCGCGTGAGATCCTCGCCAAGGCGGCACCGGACATGTCGCATTGGCATCGCGTATTTGATGCACATTCGGTGACAGAAGGCTATTTTTACTGCAATCAGCCAGCTCACGCCGAAGCGCATTATCGAGCACGCATGTTTGCACCTGGCCACGGTGTCATGGAAGATCCAGCCACCGGCGCTGCTGCGGCGGCGTTTGCCGGCGTGGTGCACCATTTTGATCAATTGCCAGACGGCTTACACAAGCGCCATATCGAACAAGGTTACGAAATGGGGCGGCCAAGTCAGATCGAATTGTCCGTCGAGGTGCAAGGCGGGATGCTGACCGGATTGCGGATCGGCGGATATGCGGTGCGGGTGAGCGAAGGCGTGTTGACCTTATGAATCCTGATTGAGGGTTTCCTACGGACACGAATTGCGCTAATAACGGCGTCAGCGTGTGCTCAAAACGCCGCTAACCAAGCCGAGACGCTGCTAACCAAGCTGAGACCATGACTTTGGTATATGCACATTGGCCATCGAGCCTTCGACTTACGAGCCCGGCGTATTGAATACGTCGGGATGTGCCGGACCTTGTCCAGGCAACTCTGTCGATATGCATCCGAAGAGCGCGTTGTAACGATCTCCAAACTTTCATAATTAGAATTCTGCCTCGTTCCGAACGTGATCGGGACGGGCCGTCGCTGAGCGATGGATGGGATCCCTGCTGCGCAAGAACTCTCGGTTGTCGACCGGCTCAATGTTTCAAGATGACCAACAAAGGTTTTTCCAATGCCCGTAATGCCAATCGAAAAATATAAACCGTTTACGCCCATCGTCCTGCCGGACCGCACCTGGCCCGGTCAGGTTATTGAAAAAGCGCCGACGTGGTGTTCCGTCGATTTGCGTGACGGTAACCAGGCGCTCATCGAGCCGATGGGACCCGAGCGCAAGCTGCGGATGTTCAAAACGCTTTGCGATATGGGCTTCAAGGAGATCGAGATCGGCTTTCCCGCCGCCTCAGAAACCGATTTTTCGTTCTGCCGGAAGATCATCGATGAAGATTTGATTCCGGATGACGTGGTCATTCAGGTTCTGACCCAGTCGCGCGAGGAACTGATCCGACGCACGTTTGAAGCGATCGAAGGCTCCAAGACGGCAATCGTGCACCTTTACAATTCGACGTCGACGACGCAGCGCCGCGTCGTGTTCAATCTCGATGAGGCCGGCATTACCAAGATTGCGGTCGACGGCGCCAAGTTGATCAAGGAGTTGGTCGCAAGCGTTCCGGATACCAAGATCATTCATCAGTATTCGCCTGAGAGTTTCACGCAAACGGAGATGCCGTATGCAATGGAAATCTGCGAGGCGGTCATGGATGTCTGGCAGCCGACGCCTGATAACCAGACGATCATCAATCTGCCTGCGACGGTGGAAGTCGCGACCCCGAATGTCTACGCTGATCAAATTGAATGGATGCATCGCAATTTCTCCAAGCGCGATTGTGTCATCCTGTCATTGCACCCGCACAACGACCGCGGCACGGGCGTTGCTGCAGCCGAGTTCGGTGTCATGGCGGGGGCTGATCGGATCGAGGGGACGTTGTTTGGCAATGGCGAGCGGACGGGCAATGTCGATGTCATTACGCTGGCAATGAACATGGTCTCGCAGGGTGTCGATGCTGGCCTTGATATGCGCAACATGCGTGAGTTGCGCGCGACGGCTGAATATTGCAACCAGTTGCCGGTGCACCCGCGCCATCCTTATGCCGGCGACTTGGTGTTTACCGCGTTTTCCGGCAGCCATCAGGACGCGATCAACAAAGGATTGAAGGCGCTCAAGACGGCGAACAGCGAGGTCTGGGACGTGCCTTATCTGCCGATTGATCCGGCTGATGTGGGTGCCAGCTATGAAGCTGTGATTCGGATCAACTCGCAGTCCGGCAAGGGCGGCATCTCGTACATCATGGAGACGGAGTACGGCATCCAGATGCCGCGGGCGTTGCAGGTGGAGTTCTCGGGCGTCGTACAACAGATCTCGGATGGCACTGGCGAAGAGCAAACATCGAGCGATATCTGGGCCGCGTTTGAAAATGAGTATCTCAATGCAACGGCCCCCTACACCTTCATCGAGCACGTGACGCGCCCCGGGACGCATGCGTCTGAGATTCGCGAGTTGACGGCGAAGATGCGCAAAGCCGGCACGGACATGGAACTGAGTGGCAAAGGCACAGGGCCAATCGATGCCTATGTTGATGCTCTCAGCAAGGATGCGGGTGTCGATGTCAAAGTGTTCAGCTATTCAGAGCATTCGGTTGGCAGCGGGGCCGATGCCACCGCGATCGCCTTTGTCGAAGCGGAAGTTGGCGGGCGCCATCTCTACGGTGTCGGGCGCAGCGCCAATATCGTATCGGCGTCGCTGATTGCGGTGACGTGTGCGGTTAATCGGGCGCTCGCCGGCCGAGGCGCGTAACCGAGTGTGGCGTGGGCAATCTCCTTGCCCACGCTTGGCACGCATTGGTTGGTAGGAGATCGTGGTGATGCCAAAGGCGTTGTTCATGGGATGGGTGGATATCTCGACCTGGTTCGCCAGATTAAAGATAATGTTTCGGCGAATAGACGTTGACAAATCGGTTGTAACGGCGGGTTTTTGACCGATATTCAATGTGTTAAAGCTGATTTGAGTTTCTGCCGAAGCATCTCTGGGCGATGCGCTAAAGTGCGAGCCTGATGTTTTCATCCGTATGCCGCCCGTTGTGGAAGAATGCGGAGCCAGCCTGCAAGGAAATGGCGACGAGATCAGGCTAGGTTTCTCAGGATTGGTAACTCGTTAACCTTGCCGATTCTAGATTGGAATTGAACGTCGTGTCATGAGGTCGAACTGTGGCGGTGCTCTCCGGGGTCGGTAGTGCTTTTTCCGATGATATCTCGATTGACCTCGGGACAGCGAACACGCTTGTCCACGTCGTTGGTCGCGGCGTGATCATCAACGAACCCTCCGTCGTCGCCATCTCGAACCGCAACGGGATCCGCGAGGTCATGGCGGTCGGCATGACGGCCAAGAAGATGGTGGGGCGCACACCTGAGGCGATTGAGACGATCCGGCCATTGCGCGATGGCGTGATTGCCGACTTCATCGCGACGGAAGAGATGCTGCGCCAATTTATCAAGCGCACCAAGACGATGCTCGGTTTCCGACGTCCTCGTATTCTGATTTGCGTGCCAGCCGGTGCGACGCCTGTCGAGCGCCGCGCCGTTTACGAGACGGCCATGTCGGCGGGCGCGCGGCGTGCCTACATGATTGAAGAGCCGGTTGCCGCATCGCTCGGTGCCGGGCTGCCAATCGATGATCCATCGGCATTTATGGTCGTCGACATCGGCGGTGGTACGACGGATATCGCGGTCCTGTCGCTCGGTGGGGTTGTGCAGGCGCGTTCATTGCGCTGTGCCGGTAACTCGATGGACGAAGCGATCATCCGTTATGTGCGCCGCCGGCATCAACTGCTGATCGGCGAAATCAATGCTGAACGCATCAAGATCGAGGCGGGCACAGCGATGACCGAAATCGACGGTCAAGCGACCGAGATTCACATCCGCGGTCGCGATTTGCGCCAAGGCCGGCCGAAAAGCATCGTGCTCGGACCCGAAGACATCGCGGAGGCGCTGGCTGATCCGATTGAGCGGATGGCTGAATTCATCCAACGCTCACTTGAGGACCTGAAGCCGGAAGTGGCAACGGATATTTGTGAGCGCGGCATTTACCTGACCGGCGGTGGTGCAATGCTCGACCGACTTGATGAGGAATTGGAGCGTCAGGTCGGGGTTAAGTTTTTTGTGCCAGATAATCCGACGCACTGCGTGATCAAAGGAACGGCTGCGGTGCTCGAGACGCTTCCGGAACGTGATCACTTGTTGATCAAACCCTGACCGCGGGCGTCGACTGGCCTTGAAATACGCGATTTCGTTTGTGCTGCTGGGGCCGAATGTGGTGTTTTCTCATTGCCGGCAAGCACGTCACAGTAGCGGTTTGGGCGATCCATGAGTTCTGTCAGATACGACAGCTATACGCGAGGTTCGCAACGGCGCAGAAATGATGCCGTGAGCGGCCTGCACTTTCTGCTCATGTTTGTGGCGGCGGGATTGCTTGCATTGACCCGCGTCGAACATCCTGTGGTTGCCGACTTGCAGAATGTTGGCCGTGATTTTCTGCAGCCGGTGCAGTCGTATATTCGCCGCTTGGCTGAGCCGATACGCAATGCGTCGCAGAACGCGGTGCGCTACTTCACGGTTGAATCGGAATTGCGTCAGCTTGAACGCGAGCTTGCATCGCTGCGCCAGCTCTTGAAGCAGACTTCCGCCCTCGCCAAGCGCAACGAAGAGCTGGCCCGGCTGGTCAAATTGGTGAAGACGGCGCCGGTGAGCGCGGTGACCGTCGAGGTGATTGCAGGGCCAAGAGGACTGTTCACAAAATCCGTGCAGATCGGTGCCGGTCGCGGTGACGGGTTGCGTTACGGCCAACCGGTGTTCAGCGGAGATGGTTTGTTCGGGCGGATTGTCGGCGTTGGCGAGAACACAGCCGCTGTGCTGATGCTCAACGATATCAATAGCCGCATTCCGGTGGAAATTGGCGATGCAAAATGGCCAGCGTTGCTGGTCGGCGATCACTCGGACTTACCACGCCTGGTTTATCTGAACGCCGGAGTCGTGGTGAAGAGCGGCGACGCGGTGGTGACGTCCGGTGCGTCTGGTGAATTTCCCCGGGGTATTGAAGTTGGTGTTGTCGTCGCTGGTGCTGGCGATGTTCGCGTGAAAACGGCGGCCAGCCTTGTGGCCGGCGCTTATCTGACGGTGTTGCGTTATGATCTGCCGGCGGCTGGGGATCCGTCGGGCGCGTCCACGGAGGGCGAGGGCAAAGTGGCTGGTGCGGCGCAGGGGAGGCGGAAGCGATGAGCATCGTCCTGGCCGTGCTGCCGACATTACTGATTGTGCTTGCCGTGTTGGTCGCGGCGGCGCCGCTTGGCGCAAACGCCGATGCCAGTCTTGTACTGCAGGTCATGCCTTACATGATGGCGCATCTGTTTTTGGTACGCGGCATAGGCGTCGTGCCGTCGCCGGTGATGTTCATGGCGGGGATTGCCATGGACATTATCAGCAGCGGGCCGTTGGGTTTCTGGCCGTTGGTCTACCTGTTCGGCGTGCTTGTGGCTCGGCAGTTGCCGCGTGGACTGACGTACACGCAGTCCGGTCGCGTTTCTGGATTGTTGCTTTTGGTTTTCGCGCTGGCGGCCGCGCAAGTTGGGTTGGCATCCATCTATCTGCTGGAATGGATCGACTGGCATCCGGTTATGGCTGGCACATTGATTGCGGGTTTTGTGACGTTGTTGATC
Source organism: Hyphomicrobiaceae bacterium (assembly GCA_049116495.1). Lineage (GTDB taxonomy): Bacteria > Pseudomonadota > Alphaproteobacteria > Rhizobiales > Hyphomicrobiaceae > CAJQQK01. The sequence continues at coordinate 7,826 of JAGDYV010000144.1, forward strand.
GACCTGGCGTGGCGCGATCGAACCAACGATACCGCGTTCAATGTCTCGGCGCGCGGCGGTGATGCGGGGCGCCATGTTTGAAGGCGATGATGCCAGTTCAGATCCAGCACGCGCCGTGTTCACCCGGCGCGCCGCAGCCATTGGCTTGCTGCAGGTGGCAGGCCTCGGCGTGTTGGCGGCAAGGCTCTATCAGTTGCAAGTCCTGGATCAGCGCCAGTATGGAGAATTGGCAGATGCCAATCGAACGACACGGCAGACACTCGCGCCACTACGCGGGCGCATCTACGATCGGTATGGCGCGCTTCTTGCCGACACCGAAGAGTTCTATCAAGTGCTCCTGACGCCGTCGCTTGCCGGTGATGTCGAACGCGTTCTCGATATTCTGACGCGTATAACACCGATTTCCGAGGATGATCGCAAACAACTCACGCGGCTGATCAAAACGCAATCACCGAACATGCCGCTCGTTGTCGCCCAGTCGCTCAGCTGGAAGGAATTGAGCGCGATAAATATCAACGCACCGTTGCTGCCCGGCGTGCATACCGAAATTGGTGGTCGTCGGACTTATAAGAACGGCGATACGATGGGTCGTATCATCGGCTATGTTGGCGGTGTCGAGCGGTTTGCGCTTGATGACGACCCGATCGTGCGGCTGCCACGTGCGCGTATCGGCAAGGCCGGGATTGAACTTGGGATGGACCGTCGTTTGCGTGGTACCGGTGGGGCGATCGTGCGCGAAGTGGATGCGCGCGGTCGGATCATCCGCAATCTGGAGCAAAGCGACCCGAAGCGCGGCAGCGACGTTGCCGTCACAATTGATCGCGAATTGCAGCGCCGGTTGCTTGCTCGGCTTTCCGAGTATCGCCGCGCGGCCGGTGTCGTGCTCGATATTGCAACGGGCGACGTCGTTGCGATGGGCTCTTGGCCGATGTTCAATTCCAGTCGACTGGCCGCCCCAATATCGAGGAAACAATGGCAGAAAGTTCGCAAGGCTCAGGATGACCCGTTGATCGACCGATCGATCCAGGGGCTCTATCCGCCTGGTTCGACGTTCAAGATGGTAACGGCATTGGCTGCGCTGGAGGCCGGTGTCATCGGCCGCCTTGATCAGGTGAACTGCGGCGGTACATACGTGCTTTCGGGTTCCAAGTTTCGGTGTTGGAATCGAGGCGGTCATGGGCCGTGCAACCTGCATCGTGCCTTGCGCGAGAGTTGTGATGTCTATTTCTACGAGGTCGCCCGACGTGTCGGCATTACGCGGCTTGCCGAGATGGCGCGGCGGTTGGGGCTCGGGCAGGCGTTTGCTACCGGCATTGAGCCGGTTCGCAGCGGCCTCATTCCTGACCCTGCATGGAAGCGTGGCCGTTTCGGCAAGGCCTGGTTTGGCGGTGAGACGCTGCATGCGGGGATTGGACAAGGATATGTTCTGACGTCACCCTTGCAACTCGCGGTGATGACGGCACGGATTGCGACAGGGCGTTCGCTGACGCCGACAGTTGTGCGCCCTCGCGCAACGGGAAACAGTGCAGAACCGTCAATTCTTGGCATTGATCCCGGCCACCTTGCCGCCGTGCGGCGCGGTATGTGGGCAGTTGTTAATGAAGGCGGTGGCACGGGCAAGAATGCGCGGCTGAATGATGCCCGGTTAAAGATCTACGGCAAGACCGGAACATCGCAGGTTGCGAGCATCTCGTCGCGCGTGGCCAAGAACAACCTGCGCTGGGGACTGCGCGATCATGCACTGTTTGTCGGTTACGTGGCGGATCAACTGCCGCGCTATGCGGTTGCGGCGGTTGTCGAGCACGGCGGCAGTGGTGGCAAGGTTGCCGCGCCACTGGTGCGCGCGATTGTCGAGGACACGATTGCCGTCGACCCTGCGGCGCGACCCGTATTTGACGTACGCCTTGGCGATCGCTCACGAGAGGGCTGAGCGATGAACTCGAACCGTGTCGGCAGCAACTATGATCTGACAATCGGACAAAAGCTGATGCGCGTGCATTGGCTGTCGTTGCTGGTCATGGCGGTTATCGTCAGCATTGGTTTGGCGTCGCTTTATTCGATTGCTGAGGGATCGTTTTCGCCCTGGGCGGAACGGCATGTCTTGCGCTTTCTTGCCGGCGTCGGATTCATTCTTCTGATGGCCGTGATTCCACGGGAAGTTTGGTTGACGCTCGCCTACCCAGGATATCTGGTGGCGCTGTCGATGCTGGTCGCGGTGATGTTCTTTGGGAGTGAAGCGGGTGGCGCGAAACGCTGGCTGACGATCGGTGGTGTGACGTTTCAACCGTCCGAATTCATGAAGATTGGTTTGATCGCGGCGCTGGCGCGGTACTACCAGTGGTGCGGACCGCGCATGTCGCAGCCGTTGATGTTGATTGCGCCGTTGTGCCTGATCGCCGCGCCTGTCGGCTTGATGGTGTTGCAGCCGGATCTCGGCACTGCGGTTTTGTTGATCGGGCTCGGCATCGGCCTGATGTTTCTGGCCGGCGTGAACATCTTTTATTTTCTCGGATGTGGCGCGATGATCGCAGCGACCATGCCGTTCGTATGGTCGAACCTGCATGAGTATCAACGCAAACGCATCGAGGTGTTTCTCAACCCTGAAGGTGATCCGCTCGGGGCGGGGTATCACATTGCGCAGTCGAAAATTGCACTCGGCTCGGGTGGCGTGACAGGGCGCGGATTCATGCAGGGCACACAAAGCCAGCTCGACTTCCTGCCTGAGAAGCGCACGGATTTCATTTTCACGATGTTTGCTGAGGAGTGGGGGTTCGTTGGTTCGGTCGTGTTGATTGCGCTTTTCGGGTTGCTGGTGTTCATGCTGCTGGCGATGGCGCTTAGATGTGCGAGCCCGTTCGCTCGCCTGATCATCGCCGGCACGAGCGGGATGATCTTCATCTACATGTTTATCAATGTTGCGATGGTCAGTGGGTTGGTGCCGGTCGTCGGGGTGCCGTTACCGCTGGTGTCGTACGGCGGCACGTCGATGATGACAATTATGATCGCGATGGGCTTGTCGATGTGCGTCTACGTGCATCGCGGGCAGGGGTTTCGTGAAGGTCGGCTGGGCATGCTGTATTGAGTGTTTGGCGCTGTTGGGGCATTGACCCATGAGGAGAGATGTCAATCAGCGCGGCCTCGCTGCTGTGTGCTGCCATGATGGGGACGTATAGCCGTGCGTGGCTTGGCAGATGCTGTTCTAGACCAGCGTTCAACTGCCTTGTTCACCGTCATAGTACGTTGAAAATTCCAGTTGAATAGTGCCTTAGTAAGACTCCGCACCTGTGGGGGCAAGGGCTGGGCGTGGCTCAGTTTGGGATTTATTCCGGCACTTCGAATGCGTCTTGCGACGTCTGCAAAAGCCGGTCATTGGCAAGCGCTTGCTCATGTCGCGAAGTTGAACGGTGCAGCCGTGCCCGGATGATCGCGTCGATTTGCGTTACAGGCGATGCTGCTGGGCGCGCGGGATCATCAATGTGTCGGCGACGCGCTGCAGTCCCTCGTTGCCGCTTGCCATGCAGACCGGGTGCAACGCAAGCAGCAGCGCGCCGGCGCTGGTTTCGCCCCAGAACCAGTCCGCAAGTTGGCGGGTGGAGGCCGCGCCGCCAGGGCGCATGCTGGCGGCTTCCAGATAGAAATTGCGCAGATCCTCTGTAGCAAAACGCATCGTCGTGCCCCAATCGGACGGGGCCACTGTGTTGCAGCGTCCGGTGGCAAGGAGCTCGCCGAGGAAGCGGGCGGCGTCTGTTATGTTCAGAGAGCTGACGCCGACAGTGGAACGGTTGGTGCTCTCGCGAAACAGAGCCTGCCAGGGTGCCAGCTGATCGATCTCGGCCAGGACCTGCTGGATGATATCTGCTTCGCTGGATCGGTCCGGTTTGCGCAGCGGAATCGGACAGACCATGCCTTCCATGTTGCCGGCGATGTTTTCCGGGTTGCCCTGGTCGGGGGCGTCTTTTGGGAAGTCGTCAAGGATGACCGGGCCGTCGCTGCGCTCAAGCAAGCTAAGTACGCTGCGCAGCACGTCCGTCTGAAAACCGGCATCGCCGGCTGTGCCAAATGGACGTCCAAGTTCGAAAGGTACCCAGAGGGCGCGGGGTGGGCGAATGTAGGCCGTGTTCTCGCGCACAAGACTGATGCCAGTGGTCGCGATGCCGGCGTGCTCGAGATAGTGTGCGATCGCGCCGACGGCGCGAGTGCAGTTCGGTCAGACCGGAACCAGGAGGGCGGCGTTGACCTGATCCTCCTTGAGGAGGCCGGCAAGCTGGTTGCAGGTTGCTTCGATTTCCTTCGGCTCCCAACCGGCGCCCATGAACGAGTAATGATAATCCGCGACCGAACCGATTTCGGCAGCCACCTCAAGTTCACGCAGCCGGTCGATCGGGAAAACGATATTGACGTCCTGCTGGAAGCCCGTGCGATCGAAATTGACCGAGGAATGGCTCATGACGAGGTCGCCGGCGTTGTAGTTGCCCGGGATGACGCGGTAGCCGGTGTCGCGCAGGTCGAAATTGTCCTGACCGGCTGGATGCAGTCCGGCCGTTGAAATGATCGCGACGCGGCGTTCGCTGAGCGGCGGGCCGGCAACAAACGGCTCGGTGTCAAACCGCAACGTGTTCTTGTCGACGAGGTGCTGGGCATCGTCTGGCGTCAGATCGGTAAGGCGGACCACGTGCTGCTCGTTGGGTTGGATCGCCTGAGCGACGATCGGTGCTGTGATGAGCGGTAACTTGCACCAAGGGGACGATTGTTGCCAAGGTGGCGGCAGCACAGATCACCTATCGGGCGAACCGAAACCATGACACGGCAACTGCATCTCAATTTGTTTACTCAGAGCCGCGGGCATCATGAGGCATCGTGGCGACATGACAAAGCGTCGGATCTGGCGATGACGGATCTGCGGTATCTGACACAGATGGCGCAAAAGGCCGAGGCGGGCTTGTTCGATTCTGTATTTCTTGCCGATGCCTTGTCGCTTTGGGCGGATGTCGCGCGGGCGCCACACAATTGGCTGGAGCCGATTACAGCGTTGGCGGCGCTGGCCGGCGCAACACAGCGGATCGGCTTGATCGCGACCGCATCAACCACCTACAGCGAACCGTTCAACCTTGCCCGTCAATTTGCTTCGATTGATCATATGAGCGGCGGTCGGGTCGGATGGAATATCGTCACGTCCTGGTCGTCGGCGGCGGCCGGGAATTTTGGAGATACGACACAAGTCAGCCATGCCGAACGTTATGCGCGTGCCGAAGAGTTTCTGGCAGTTGTCAAAGATCTGTGGAACAGCTGGGCGGACGATGCGATTGTTGATGATCGCGTGAGCGGTGAGTATGCAAAGGCGGATCGTATTCGGCCGGTGGATCACGTTGGCCAATTCTATCAAGTCGCAGGGCCACTCAATACGCCGCGTGGTCCGCAAGGCCGCCCCGTGCTTGTTCAGGCGGGTTCGTCGGATACCGGACGGGCGTTTGCTGCGCGGCATGCGGAGGCGATTTTCACGGCGCAAATGGAGCGCGAAACGGCGGCGGCGTTTTATGCCGACATCAAGGCGCGCGTTAAAGCTGCGGGCCGGTCGGTGGATCAGGTTGTCGTATTGCCGGGATTGTCGCCGATGATCGGATCGACGGAGGCAGAGGCAAAGCGTCTGGCAGAGGAACTCAATGCGCTTGCTGATCCAGAGGTCGGCCGCAAGCGTTTGTCGGGGCGGTTCGGAGGGTATGACTTTTCGCATCTCGATCTCGATACGACGTTACGCGTGGAGGATTTTCCGGCTCCTGAAACGGTTGAGGCGGCGCGAAGCCGAACGGAACTGATCGTTGGCTTTGTCGAGCGCGAACGGCCGACCTTGCGGCAGTTGCTGGTGCATATGGCACAGGCGCGTGGGCACTATTCGTTCGTTGGGACGCCGGAGCAACTGGCGGAATTGATGCAAGACTGGCTGTTCGGAGGTGTCGCCGATGGATTTAATCTGATGCCGCCGGTGCTGCCCTGGATGCTGGATGTATTCATTGCCGAGGTGGTGCCACTGCTGCAGAAGCGCGGCATTTTTCGGACGTCCTATGAAGGCGCAATGTTGCGCGATCATCTCGGATTGGAGCGACCGGGGGATGGCTGGTGACCGCTTCGACTTTTCGATCATGTGATGGTCTTACGTGATGGAAGTGGACCACCACTTGCGAGATAGACGCCAATTGATATGACGATGATGGCGACCCAATCGGAAGACGTTGGCCATTCGCCGAGCAGCGGGATCGCAAACAACGCTGAGAGGACCGGGACGAGTGCGCCGAATGCACCGCCGGCGGAAGCGCCGAGCAGGATCAGGGCGCGCGCGTACAGAATCAATGAGACGATGGTGATGATGATGCCTTGGTAGAAGCCGTGAAAGGCGACTTCTGCGAGAGGCGCTTGGAACAATTCGGTACCATTGATCGCAAAATAGACCGGCATGAAAACCCACGACCCGAGTGAGACAATGGCGATGGCGTGCAAGGGTTCCAATCGGCCTTGTCGCAAGATGACGGTGAAGCATGCCCACAAAAACGATGCTGCAAGGAACATGGCGTGGCCCAGCGCGAGCGTTGGTTGCCAGGCCGGCCCTTGCCAGGCAACGATCAACAGCGCGCCGATCAGGATCAGGCCGAGCCCGGTGCGTTGTGACCTTGATAGTGTTTCGCCAATCCAAACCGAAGCAATGATGGCAACGAAGATTGGCATGCAACCCGGGTTCAGTGCGGCTTGATGGTGGGCTGGGGCGTACCGCAAACCGGTGATGGCAAGCAGCACGTAGGGCACACCGCCGCTGATGATGAGTAGAGCGAGGCCCGGCCAGCCGAGACGATCGAGGCCGAGGCCGCGCTTTATGATGATGGGCAAAAGCAAGAGGCCGGGAACAGCCAGCCGCAGCATCGTCAGGTCCCAGGCATTGAGTTCGGTGGTGACAGCAAGGCGCGTGATCGGGCTCCAACTCGACCATAGTGAAATTGCAGCCAGTCCGAAAAGCGTTCCGCGCAGGTATGTGGAGAGCTGCACCGATCCGGTATCCGTCACTTATGCATGTGTCGTCAGGTGCGCACGCCGCACAGTGATCGTGAGGCCGATAAGCAGGACGGCACCAGCGCCAGCGTACCACATCAAGATCAGCTGGATATCCGGATAGGCCAGCGCCGAGCCGGCAGTGGCGGCCAGCGAACTGAGGTAGAGCGTCGATGCAAACAGTAACCGGCCGAAGAAACTCTGAACTGACAGGTAGGTGGCGCGGGCGCTGTCGGCGAGCAGCGGGTGGATGCGTGCGAGAATGTACGGACGAGCCAACGAATCCGGCACCATCCGCAGGAAAAGAAGAGCGATCGCAGCCGGATGGTTGGTGATTGCGAGGCAGCCGATCAGGCCGACCTGCATGCCAAGCGCGATCAGGAATACCCGACCGACGCCGAACCTGGTTTGCAGCCTGGGCGCCAGCCAACTTGTGGCAACGGAGATGAGCATCATCGTCGCGGTCACCGCACCGCTGACAATCGATGCGTCGATGTTCAACTTCGCTGCGTTCACTACCTCCAGGATGAATGGCTGCCCGAAAACGAATGGGACATGGCTGAACGTGTACATGCCGGCTGCGAGGAAGAAGAGCCAGGTGAGGGTCGGCTGTCGGAAGGCACCGATAATGGCATCGAGCTGTGTCTGACCGTTGCGGATCAGCGCCTGTTCCTTGGTGTGAACGGGCTCTTGGAACTTGGCGGCTATGATGAGGGCGATGCCGGAGGCGGCAGCCGTGGCGATGAATGCCCACATGGGTGCAATGGCGGCAAGCAGACCACCAGTGATCGACGAAAGAGCAAGGCCGGTGAAGCCGAAACGCCAAGCGCGTTGTTCGTGCGTCTGGATTTCTGCGCTGCGGTTTTCACGGACAAGTGATTCAAAGAGCAGCGATGTGTCGGTGCCCGACGCAAAAGCCATGCTGGCACCAAGCAGGATCTGGGCAAGGGCAAACACGGCGAATGTATCACCGAACGCGAGCAGCAAAGCGCCGGTTATTTTAACAGCGATGGCGATTATCAACGTCACGCGACGGCCGAGACGGTCGGACATGTAGCCCGATGGCACTTCGAGGGCCGTTGTCGAGATATCATAAATGGCGGCGAGCAGGATCGCTTCCGCGGCCGATAGTTCCTTTTGGAAATAGAGAAACCAGATCGCCTGCCAAAACAGCAGGCTGCGGAAGAACTGGAACCAGGGGTAGAGGCGGATGTTGGCGGGCAAGGGCTGGTTCCGGTGCGTGCGATTCGGTGTTCAACTGACTGTACCGACAAGTCACCGTATGGACCAAGTCAGGACACCGGGCATCAAGAATCCAAGCGACTCGGGCTGTTTTGTTCGAGCTCACCGTGCATAGCCCAATGGCACGGCCGTGGTCTCCTTGATTTCCTGCATGACGAAGCTGGCCGAGACATCGGTCAGCCGCACGCGCTTGATGAGGTTCTGATAGAGCGCGTCATACGCGGCCATGTCCGGCACGCGGGCGCGGATGATGTAGTCGAGATCACCAGAGGTGCGGTAGACGCCCTGGATTTCGGGGATTGCACGCGTGGCCTTGGCAAACGTCTCGGCCCAGGCTTGATCGTGCTCATTGGTTTTGACAGCGATGAAAACGCTGAGGCCCAGATTGACTTTGACGGGATCGACCAAGGCGACACGTGCTTTGAGGATGCCGGCTTCTTCGAGCCGACGCACGCGATTCCAGCAGGCGTTGCGAGATAGGCCAACGCGTTCGCCGAGCTTTTCCAGGCTTTCGCTGGCGTCGTGCTGGAGTTCGGCGAGAAGGCGGCGATCGATGTCATCCAGTGCCATTTCAGGTTCCTTATGGGATAATATCCCATTATTATGGCATGAATCGTGGAAATTTGGGAGGAATGCCTGCCGGTCATGCGTCATATTGCGACCAGTGACGCTCGGCACAGGAGAAGATGATGATTTCACGCGTGTTTCTTAAGCATCCACAATCGGTCAATGAGACCTATCTTGAGCATATGGCCTTTGCCGGATGGTTCGCGTCGAAATTGTTTATGGCCGGGTTTGCCGCCGCCGTGCACGCGATTTTCCCGAATTGCTTTGAAAAAACGGCAAGCACCATCATTGCGGAACTCTACGACCGCACGCACAATCGCGGAAGATAGCATCATGCCTGCTGAACAGGGCGACACGATCGTCACGCGGCAGCAGGCATTGAAAATCCGTCCGTGTGCTTCGTGCAATTACGCTGGCCCATCCAGCTCAAGCGGCTCGTTGGCTGTCGTCACGCCCCTACCGTTTCGCGCCGCAGCTCAAAACCTTCGTAGCCGTTTGCCGCGATCTGTTTGCATTTGTCCCGGTAGATATGCATGCCGCCCGCGTAGGGCATGAACACGCGCGGCTTGCCGGGTACATTGGCGCCCAGGTACCAGGAGTGGCCGGCCTCGGGCATCAAAGTGGCGTTGGCGGCGTCGTTGACGTGGGCGACCCAGGCGTCGACGGCTTGCGGTGTCGGCTCGATCTGCTCGATGTTGTTTGCGGTCAGGTGATCGATGCAGTCGGTGATCCACTCAACATGCTGCTCAATGCAGACCGGCATGTTGCAGAGCACCGAAGGACTGCCGGGCCCGGTGACCGTGAACATGTTGGGGAAACCAACGTTTTGTAGGCCGAGGTACGTCCGCGGGCCGGCCTCCCATGCCTTGTTGAGGGTCAGGCCATCCTTGCCGGTGATGTTGAGGCCAAGCAGCGGGCCGGTCATAGCATCGAAGCCGGTTGCGAAAACGATGATGTCGAGCTCGTGCTCGGCGCCGGATTCAAGGCGGATACCGGTTGGTGTGATCTCCTTGATCGGATCACTGCGGACATCGACCAGGGCGACGTTGTCGCGGTTGTAGGCTTCGAAATAATCGCTGTCGATCGGCGGCCGTTTGGTCGCGTAAGGATGATCGATATTGGCCAACTTTTCGGCCGTTTCAGGATCCTTGACGGTTGCACGGATCTTGCCGACCAGGAATTCGCGGGCGGTGTCGTTGGCCTTCATGTCGAACAGGAGGTCTTGGAAGCTGGCACGGAATTCGAGGCCGCCGCGTTCCCAGAATTCTTCGTAGATGGCGAGGCGTTCATTGGCGTCGACATCGAACACGCTGCGATCGCGAATGCGGAACGAGTGACCGTTCGGCGTCGTGTGCATGCACTCTTTGATATCGGCGAAGTTGTCCTTGATGTATTTTTTGAACTCGGGCGTGAGCGGCGCATTGCGCGCAGGTACCGAATAGTTCGCGGTGCGCTGGAAGACCGTGAGATGGTCGGCTTCAGCCGCGATCACGGGAACGGCCTGGATACCGGTTGAACCGGTGCCGATCTGGCCGACGCGTTTGCCGGTGAAATCGACACCTTCGTGCGGCCACTGACCGGTGTGGTGCCAGTCGCCCTTGAATGTGTCGCGGCCGGGGATGTTCGGCACGTTTGCGGTTGAGAGGCAGCCGACGGCGGTGATGAGATATTTCGCTGTCAGGCGCGTGCCATCTTCCGTCGTGACATGCCAACGGTTGATCGCTTCGTCGTAGTCGCAGCGCGTAACGTTGGTATTGAAACGGATATCACGTTTGAGATCGAGCTTGTCGGCAACGAAATTGAGGTAGCGGCAGATCTCGGCATGGCCGGGATAGCGCTCCGTCCACTCCCATTCCTGCACGATTTCGTCGTTGAATGAATACCAGTAGGAATGGCTTTCGCTGTCGCAACGGGCGCCTGGATAACGGTTCCAATACCAGGTGCCGCCGACACCGCCGGCGCGATCGACGACGACCGCGTTGAGCCCCAGACGATCGCGTAAACAATGGAGTTGATAGAGGCCTGAGAAGCCGGCGCCAATGATGATGGCATCGAGTTCGCCGTTGTTGCGGGCCTTGGTCGCGGCGCTGCTTGCTGCGATGTCGTCCATTCGATTTTCCCTTGGATTGGCCGTGCTCGTGCGCCCTTTCAGGGGCGAGGAGGGAACCAATGAGCTGATTCTGTCCTGCCTTATCCATACAACAAGGCCTGGGAAACGTTCAATGCCGCGTGTTGACCGTTGTTAAGGGCCCGATTAGCGTTTCGCCCCAGGGAATGCGCAAGAGTTGGGAGCCTGAGAACATGGCAGATCAGTACGACATCGTTATCCGGGGCGGTATGGTTTACGACGGCAACGGCGGTGAGCCGTTTGCGGCCGATGTTGCAATTGTGGATGGCAAGATAACCGCGGTCGGCTCGGTTGCCGGGGCGGGTCGCGAAGAGATTGATGCCAAGGGTAAAATGGTGACGCCCGGGTTTGTTGACCTGCATACGCATTATGATGCCCAGGTGACGTGGGCGAACGAAATAACGCCGTCATCGTGGAATGGTGTGACGACGGCGATGATCGGCAATTGCGGCGTCGGCTTTGCGCCGTGCAAGCCGGATCAGCGCGACATGCTGATCAAACTGATGGAGGGCGTTGAAGATATTCCCGAGGTGGTGCTGACCAAGGGCCTGCCGTGGAACTGGGAGTCGTTCGAGGATTATATGGATTCGCTTGATGGCCGGCCCTACGACATGGACATCGTCACGCAGGTGCCGCACTCGGCGGTGCGCACGTTCGTCATGGGCAAGCGCGGCGCCGACCGCGAGCCTGCGACGGCCGAGGACCGCAAGGCGATGGCGGCGCTGGCGGCAGCGGGGGTGCGTTCCGGCGCGCTTGGCTTTTCGACGTCGCGCACGATCAACCACCGCACACTTGCCGGCGAGCACATCCCGACGCTCGATGCCGATGAAGCCGAACTCGGTGAGATTGCTGAGGCGATGGCCGATGCCGGTGCCGGCTGGATGCAGGTGATATCGGACTTTGATGAGGTCGATGAGGAACTGGCGTTGCTCCGGCGCGTCGCCGAGCGCTCGCAGCGGCCGATGTCGATCACGATTTTGCAACGCGACAGCAAGCCCGAAGAGTGGCGCCATATTATGGGCGAGATCGTCGACGCGCAGAAGGCGGGCGTGGCGATGAAAGGTCAGGTGCTGACGCGGCCGACCGGTGTGTTGCTCGGCTTTGAGATCTCGCAAAATCCATTCCTTGGCAAGGCGAGTTGGAAGACGATCGAGGCGTTGCCGTTTGAAGAAAAGATGGCGCACCTGCGCGATCCAGAGTTTCGCAAGAAACTCATTGCGGAGCCGGCCGACAGCGAAGATATTTTCACGACACGGGTGATGCGCTGGGATCGCATCTTCAAGCTCGGCGATCCGCCAAATTATGAGCCGCATGCCGATGACAGCATCGCGGCGGTCGCTGCCCGAGAAGGACGCGAGCCGGCCGAGGTCGCCTACGACTGGCTGCTTGAGAATGACGGCAAGGCGATATTGTACCGGCCGCTATCAAACTACACCTACGGCAACCTCGATACCGTGCATGATATGATGAAACATGAGCACACTTTGGTCGGGCTCGGTGACGGTGGCGCGCATGTCGGCATCCTGACGGATGCGAGTGCGATTACCTATATGCTGACGCATTGGACACGCGACCGTACGCGCGGCGACAAGGTGCCGTTGGCGTGGGCGATCAAGCGCCTGACCAGCGACAACGCCGAAGTCATCGGGTTGCACGATCGCGGACAAATCCGGACCGGTATGAAGGCCGATGTCAACGTGATCGACTACGATCGGTTGAAAGTGCATGCGCCGAAAGTGCTGTACGACCTGCCAAGTGGCGGCCGGCGTCTGATGCAGGAAACCGAAGGCTATGCTGCGACGATTGTGTCGGGCGTGATCGTATCGCGTGATGGCAAGGCGACGGGGGCGTTGCCGGGACGCCTGGTGCGCGGGCCGCAAGGCGGGCCGCCGCAGATGGCCGAAGCGGCGGAGTAATTGGGGGCAGGGCGCGGGACTGATGGCGTCTGTCGGCGAGGGCCGCAAGGTAGAGCCCTCGCGATAACCCGCAGTGTCATCCCGGGGCTTGTTCCCGAGACCCATTCTGAAGCGGATGCAAACATGGCCGACGGATTGAACGGCGTCGTGTCGTGGGGACTGTGGTCGATCGGCAATGTCCCTCCCTAGACGAGAAATGGGTCCTCGGAACAAGTCCGAGGATGACACCTTTGGGTGTGGTTCGTGCCCTGGCGACAGAGCAAGGGAACGTCGCGCAACTCGAGAGCATGACGGATAGGCGAAGGTGATGACTATGGCTGGTGTGAGGGCAAGATCGCAATACGTGCAGGTGCAGGGTCGCGAGGTGCATTACACCGAGTGGGGCACGCCGGGGGCGACACCGCTGGTGATGTGGCACGGCCTCGCGCGCTCAGGTCGTGACTTCGACTGGATCGCGGCAGAGCTGAGCGACCGGTTTCATATTATCTGTCCCGATACGATCGGGCGTGGGTTGTCGGAATGGAGCGATAAGCCGGATGCCGACTACTGCTTTGATGTCTATGCCGAGCAGGCGTGTGGCGTGGCGGATGCACTCGGCTTCAAGACGATGCATTGGCTCGGCACGTCGATGGGCGGCTCGCTTGGCATGCGGGTGGCGGCAACGACGCTGAAAGGCCGCATCGAAAAACTGACTATCAACGACATCGGCCCGACGTTTCCCGAGGCGCCATTTGAGCGCATCAAGCAGTACGTCGGCAACCCGCCGGAGTTCGCGACGATCACGGAGATTGAGGCCTACTTCAAGGAGATCTATCTGCCGTTCGGTCACCATACCGATGCGCAGTGGCGACACATGGCCGAGACGTCGACGCGGCGCCTGTCGAACGGCAAGGTGACGACACATTATGACCCCGCGATCGTACGGCAGATGTTTGTGCACCCTGGCGATTATGAGTTGTGGGATTGTTATGATGCGATCGATTGCCCGACGCTGGTGCTGCACGGCGTCAACTCGGACCTGCTGTTGCCAAATATTGCCGACGAGATGACGCGACGTGGGCCGAAGGCTGAGGTCGCTGAAATTGAAGGGTGTGGGCACGCGCCGGGATTGGTGCAGGACGCGCATATTCAATTGGTGCGGGAATGGTTGGTGCGGTGATGGCGCGCTGTGCCAATTGAGAGGAACGGCTCCCGAACTCCGTCCGGGCCAATCCCCCACTCAAACGGCCAAAGCCACGCCATCATGGCCGGGATCAGCGCCGCCTGTCAGCCGGCCATCGTCGATGCGGATGCCGTGGACGGCGGCAATGCCGAAGGTCATGGGCGAACGGATCACGTCGTAGCCCTGCTCGATCAATGGCTCGACCGTGTAGCCGGGGATGCGGTTCATGATGTCGATCGCGTTCGAGGTCGCCGAGAAGCGCGGTGCCGAAACCGCGTTTTGCATGTCCATGTCGAAATCGATGACGTTAAGCAGGCCTTGCAGGACGCCCATCGCGATCTGGGTGCCGCCAGGGGCGCCGATGACGATGCGCGCGTCGCCGTCCTTTGAAGCAATGGCCGGGCACAGCGAGGAAAAGCGGGCCTTGCCCGGAGCGATCGAGCCGGCGCGGCCGGGGCGTGGATCGAAGACGCCCATGCAACCATTGTACATGAAGCCGAGGCCGTCGGTGATGACGCCCGACGGCATGCCGAGCGAGTGCGTCATGGTGAACGCCATGCCGGCTTTGTCAACGACGGCGACATGCGTGGTATCCGGAGACTCGCCCAATGGCACGCGTTCGACCGACATTTTCTCGCCAGCGCGAATGCGTGCGGCAAGGTCGGCGGCGTAGGATTTTTCGGTGAGGCGCTGAGGAATGTCGACGAAGGCCGGATCGCCGACGTGGTTGTCCTTGTCGGACGTTGCGGCTTTCATCGCCTCGGCGACGATGCGGATGTATTCACTCGAGTTGTGGCCAAGTTGGCTGAGCGGGAAGTTTTCGAGAATGTTGAGCATCTCGATCAGCATGATGCCGCCGCCGGGGGGCTGGCAGGTCGCAATGTCGTAACCGCGATAGGTGCCGGTCAGGGGATCGCTGCGCAGGGTCTGATAGGCCTCAAGATCAGCTTTGCGCAGGATGCCTCCGTTCTCGATCATGTCGGCCTCGATGCGCTCTGCGATCTCGCCGCGGTAGAAGACGTCAATTCCGTCCTTGGCGATGCGGCTGAGGCTGCGCGCCAGATCCGGGTTGGCGACGTAATCGCCAGTGACTTTCATACGACCATCGGCGTGGAAATAGATCTCGCGGCCCGTTTTCGAGAAAGCTTGCCGCTTGGCATTGTCGGCACGCCCAAACAAGCCCGGTGTCCGCCACCAGAAATCAACGTGTGGGCGGACGATGAAGCCGGCCTCAGCCTGCGCGATCGCGGGTGCGCACAGATCGGCCCAGTCCCAAGAGCCGAAATCGCGGGCCGCCTCGTAATAGGCCATCAGCGAACCTGGTGTGGTGATGGCGCCATAGCCCATGTCGTTGACATTGCCCTTGAGCACAAAGCCGAAACCATCGCGGGTCTCGCCTTCAAGCAGGTCCTGCCACATGTCCGGCGTGGCGGCGAGCGGGGTTTTGCCGTGGAAGTCGATGCAACTTGCCGAACCATCCGGCTGGCGAATCTGGGCGTTGCCGAAACCGGCGATGCCGCACATTTGTGGGTCGACGACACCCTGCACGAGAGCGGCAGCAATGCCGGCGTCGACGGCGTTGCCACCGCGTTTAAGGACGCGGGCGCCGGCTTCGGCCGCCTCTGGCTGGGCTGCGACAATCATCGATTGAGCGGTTGATTCGGCCACAGTGGTGTCCTCTTGCGATTGCTTCATTGCAGGTATGGCTGAAGGTTAGTAGTGCGGGTTGGCTGCTGGCAAGGTGATAATGCGCCCATTTGCCGGTAGCGCCGGCGTCGCTCATTTGAATATCATCACGTATTCGATGTGATAGCGCCTGGTTGATCAAACCATGCACTGCTGGGGTATTATTGATGCGAATTGCGCGCGCCCACCGGTTGCGGCAAGGGCCCGCGGCATGAGCCGTCACTGCGACGCGAGACAAGGAAGACACCTGATGAGCGCAAACGACAACGATAACAAGTGGATAGGCGAACGTACCATCCGGCCGGACGGCGTCGACAAGGTGACCGGGCGGGCAACGTTCGGTGCTGATTTTTCTGCACCGGGCATGCTCTATGGCAAGGTGCTGCGTTGCCGTCACGCACACGCGCGGATCAAGTCGATCAATTTTGACAAGGCGCTTGCTTTGCCCGGCGTCAAAGCCGTCATGAGCGGTGACGATATCGTGACGTTCCCGGTCGATGGACCGTCCGTGATGGTCGGTCTTGCTGATATGCGCTGGATGTGCCGCAACGTCATGGCAAAGGACAAGGTATTGTTCTCCGGCCACCCGGTGGCAGCCGTCGCGGCGACATCTGCGAGTATCGCGCGCAAGGCCTGCAAGCTGATTGAGGTCGAGTATGAGGTGTTGCCACATGTCATCGACGTTGACGAGGCGATGCAACCGGACGCACCGATCCTGCATGATTTCATCCGGGCACCGGGTGACACGTCTGACAAGCCATCAAATATTTCTGGTCGCCTTGAGCACAAACTGGGTGATGTCGAAGCAGGGTTTGCAGAAGCTGACGTGATCGTCGAGCGCAGTTTCAAAACGCAGCCGGTTCATCAAGGCTACATCGAGCCGCATGCCTGTCTGGTGACCATTACGCCGGAGGGACAGGCGAAAGTCTGGTCGAGTTCGCAAGGCCACTTCATGGTGCGCGCGATGACGGCGCATCTGACCGGACTGCCGCAAAGCAGCATTACCGCGGTGCCGGCCGAAATCGGCGGCGGCTTTGGTGGCAAGACGATTGTTTATCTCGAACCGCTGGCATTGATCCTGGCGCAGAAGTCCGGCCGGCCGGTAAAAATGCAGATGTCGCGGGAGGATGTCTTCCGAGCGACCGGGCCAACGTCGGGCTCGTCGAGCACGGTCAAGATCGGTGTCAAGCGCGACGGCACGATTACGGCGGCG
This sequence comes from Hyphomicrobiaceae bacterium, assembly GCA_049116495.1. Lineage (GTDB taxonomy): Bacteria > Pseudomonadota > Alphaproteobacteria > Rhizobiales > Hyphomicrobiaceae > CAJQQK01. The sequence continues at coordinate 24,775 of JAGDYV010000144.1, forward strand.
TCAGGCACGTTCAAGCTGCAGGCCGGGTCGTTCCCAGGTGCGCCGATCCGTGGTGCCGCGGGCTGCGCGTTTGCACCGTATGACATCAAGAACGTGCACGTTGTCGGTATCGATGTGGTGTGCAACCGGCCGAAGGCGACGGCCTATCGTGCGCCAGGCGCGCCGATCGGGGCGTATCCGGCGGAGTGCATGCTGGATGAAGCCGCGCTGGCGATCGGTATGGATCCACTGGAGCTGCGGCTCAAGAATGCGGCGCAGGAAGGCACGGTCTCGGCGTACGGACCGACCTATCCGAAGATGGGTTACAAGGAGTCGGTTGAAGCGGCTTTGGCGCATGAGCATTACAAGACACCGCTTGGGCCCAATCAAGGACGAGGCGTTGCGAGTGGCTACTGGTTCAATGCCGGTGGCGACTCAAGTGCGCAGGTCAACATCAATGAGGATGGTACGGTTGTTGTTGTCACCGGCCACCCGGACATCGGCGGTAACCGTGCGTCGATGGTCAACATCACGGCGGAATTGCTCGGCATCCACTATTCGAAAGTGCAGGCACTGATTGGTGATACAAGTTCGATCCCGTTCAGCGCGGTTACCGGCGGCAGCCGGGCGACGTTTGCTGCTGCCATGGTGGTGACGCAGTCCACCGAGCAGGTCATCACCATCCTGCGTCAGCGTGCGGCGATGATTTGGAAGATCGACCCCGAGGCCGTTGAATGGGAAGACGGTCATGCCAAACCTGCCGGTGCCAATGCGGGCGAGTTTGAGCCGTTGTCGCTTGCCGACATTGCAGCCAAGGCCAGCGCCACGGGAGGGCCGATCAATGCCCGCGCCTCGCAGAATACGGCGGGGGCGACCGGTGGTTTCGCGACGCACATTTGTGACGTCGAAGTTGATCGCGAGACCGGCCATGTCAAGCTTCTGCGCTATACCTCGATCCAGGATGCCGGCCGGGCAATCCATCCCGCCTATGTCGAGGGGCAGATGCATGGTGGTGTTGCGCAAGGCCTCGGCTGGGCGCTGAACGAGGAGTACATCTACGACAAGGACGGTGTTCTAGATAACGCGAGCTTCCTCGATTATCGCATTCCCGTGGCATCCGACATGCCGATGCTCGATACGGTGATCCTCGAAATTCCGAACGACAAGCACCCGCAGGGTATTCGCGGCGTCGGTGAGGTGCCGCTGGTTCCGGTGCCGGCTGCGTTTTCGAATGCCTTGCAAAGCGCCATCGGGTTGCGTCTTGAGGAACTGCCGATGTCGCCGCCGAAAGTGCGCGCGGCGCTCGATGCCGCGACGCCAAAGATGGCTGCCGAGTAATCAATTGAGGCGTGCAGTTTTCAATGCGGCCGGCGCCTTTCGACGCCGGCCGTTTTTTATGGGGGACGTCAATGTCCGATAGCATGTTCGATAACGACTTGTTTCGATCGCTGCCGCAGGCACAGGACTTGCGCGAATACGTCGAGGATGGTCGGCCGACCAATCACTTTCTAACTGCGCTGTTGCGGAACGACCTCATGTCCTGCATTGGCCGCGCTGACAAGAATAACAAAGCCGTACTGGAAAACTATGTCATCTGGCTCAAGAGTTATGCGCCCGGGCAATGTTATGGTGGCTGCGACGAAGTCGATGCCTGGATTGCCCATCGTGGCCTGCGTGGCGAGGCGCGAGACTAGGAATTTGACAACTTCACTTTCGATGGACTGCTGCGCAGTCTGATCGCTGCAAGAATTGAGGTGAGATGATGGAAACGCTATTGAGTGCTGGCGCAAGTGTTGACGGGTTGAGGGTTGCGCTGTCAGGGATTGTGCCGGAAGGCAAGCAAATGCTCCGCAAAGACCTGTTCAATGGTCTCTACGCGTCACTGCCGCGCGATCCGGAAGCGCGCATCTGGATATACTCGTTCGAATTCTTACCGGGCGCCTACACCGACCCGCATCTGCATAACGGCGCGACGTTCTTTGTGCTGTTGCAAGGAGAGTTCGAAGCGCATTTCGACGATGGCAGCGTTATGCGCGCCAAGGCTGGCGATGTTTACTCCGAGCCAATCGGCAAGATCCACCGCGGACACAATCCGCGCAGCGACATCGCCGCGATTGGTCTGTCATTCTCCGCGACGTCGCCTGATCGCGAGCACGTCACCAATGTTGTCGGTATGGCGAATGATCCGTTGAAGAAGTGAGTGGACCGGCTTTTCTTGCGCTCACGGTTACTCCCATGCTTCGCTCAGGGCCTCCGCGGGGGCGGCGCTTGCGCTGGGCCGCGGTTGCGGGCTTGTTGGCATTAGAATCCGATTGGATGCGGCATGCATTAGCTTGTCGGCGTGCCCCTGAGGCAAGTGCGGTGCATCACGCGCGGGTGCTGGGCGGCGTCGAAATTGGGATCGGCACGGTGGAGTAGGCATCGGTTGTCCCACATCAAGAGATCGCCCTCGCGCCAACTGTGGCGGTAAATGAACCGGTCCTGCGTGGAATGGGCCTCCAACGCTTCGATTTTGGCCAAGCCTGCGGCGCGCTCCATACCGTCGAGGTAGGCGGCATGCATGCCGAGAAACAGCGCCTTGCGGCCGGTTTCGGGATGTGGCCTGGCCAGTGGGTGTGCCTGCGGCGGCGCATCATCGATTTCGGCTTGTGACACCACGCGCCCGATGTTCTCCCGGCTGTCCGGCCAGCTGTGGATAACCTTGACGCCGTCGAGCGCCGCCTTTTCGTTGTCTGGCAGCGCCTCATACGCCAGAGACATGTTGGCAAAGCAGGTGTCGCCGCCATCCGGTGGCAACGTAACGGCGTGCAGGAATGTGGCCATCGACGGTGCTTCACGGAACGATTTGTCAGAATGCCATCGGGTGGATTTGACGACGCCTGTCGGCTGGCCGTCAGGGCCTAGGTTCGAAACCATATGGACGAGCGGATGGGCCCCCGGCGTAATGTTGGTCAGCGCATGGCGTTCGAGCGTGCCGAATTGTTCGGTGAACGCGACTTGTTCATCCTTGGTCAGTTTCTGATCTCGAAAGACCAGGACCTGATGGTCGAGAAAGGCCGTGTGGATTGCATCGCGTGTTGCGGATGAGAACGGTTTTCTGAGGTCGAGGCCAATAATCTCGGCGGCCATGATATCGGAAAGTGGCCGGACCTGGAACGTAGCGGCAGTTGATGGTGAGAGAGCTGCGGGCGTGGTGTTCATGGCTGGGGCTCCACTGTGGTTGGGTGGTCCATGCTGGGACGCTAGCGGCGTTTGCCGTTTGTGGCGAGCGCATGACGGATAAATCTGGCGCGTCTAGCTTCGCTGGAGCTTGACGATCGCGGTGTCTAGCGCTTGCAGAAAGCGGGAACGGTCGCTCTTCTGAAAGGGCGGCGGGCCACCAACGATATCACCGCCAGCGCGCAAATCCTGCATCAGCGCGCGGGTCGCCATGGCGGAGCCGATCGAGCTTTCGGTGAACGGTTTGCCGTTTGGCGCAAGCACGATGCTGCCTGCCTTGAGACAGCGGTCAGCGAGCGGTATGTCTGCCGTAATGACGATCGACCGGGTGTCTGCGCGCTCGGCAATGTGGTCGTCGGCGGCATCGGGGTCCATTTCGACGACGACCTGATCGACCAACTCATGCTTGGGAATGCGCAGGTAGGCATTTGAGACGAGCGTAACAGGTACCTGCGTGCGCAACGCGACTTTGTAGACCTCCTCCTTGACCGGGCAGGCGTCGGCATCGACAAATATGTGGATGGACATGCTAACCTCTTAGTGGCGCTCCAGCCATGAACCGATTGCGTTTGGCGCAATGACAAATAATGGAACTGACGATCATGAGAAAACCATCAGGGCTCGGGGTGTGGTGCTCGACCAACGTGCTCAATGCTAAGGAACTGACGACGCTTGCGACCGAGGTCGAGCGGCGCGGTTATCAGACCCTTTGGTATCCGGAATCGCTGTCATACGAAAGCTTTGCCATGGCTGGCTATCTGCTTGCCCGGACGTCCAAACTGCAAGTGGCGAGCGGTATCGCCAACATCTATGCCCGTGACGCGACGACCTCGGCACAGGGCCATGACAGCTTGAACCGGCTCTATGACGGCCGCTTTGTGCTCGGGCTCGGTGTCAGCCATGTGCCGCTGGTCGAGGGCGCGCGCGGGCACGATTACAAGAAACCCGTTACGACGATGCGTGCCTACCTCAAGACCATGGCAGAGGCGAAGATCGATCCAACGATCCAGTTGGACGACAGGGCCGTGGTGCTTGCGGCGCTTGGCCCGAACATGCTGGCGTTGTCGGCGGCGGCGAGCAAAGGTTCGCACCCTTATTGCGTAACGCCTGAGCACACGGCGAAAGCGCGTGAGATCATGGGGCCGGATGCCTGGTTGTGCGTCGAGCAGAAGGTTATTTTGAGCGACGATGAGAGCGCGGTGCGACCGGTCCAGCGGGCACAGATGGCGCGCTACATGGCGCTTGCCAATTATCGCAACAATTGGCTGCGATTTGGCTTCACCGAAGATGAAATTTCCGGTGATGGCTCAAAACGCTTTCTCGATGCAATGGTGGTATGGGGTGGTGAGCGGCAAATCCGAGATTGCATCGAGGCGCATCAGAAGGCCGGCGCAGACCAGGTGATTTTGCAGGCGTTCCCTCCGGACGGCGGCAAGGGAACGGACCTGAAAGCGCTGGATGCCTTTGCGCCCGGAGGAGCCTAGATGACCGTCGGAGTTGGAATTGGCCTCGCCGAATGTCCCTTTGCTGATGGCAACGGGTTTTGGCGTTGGGTCGATATGTGTGAGGCCGGTGGCGTTGATTCGATCTGGCAGACGGACCGTCTGATATCGCCCATGCCGATGCTGGAGTGCATGAGCGTCATGGCGGCGCTGGCCGGGCGCACCAAGCGCATGCGGTTCGGTATGAATGTTGTATCGCTTGCCATGCGCGACCCCGTGCTTTGCGCAAAGCAATGTGCGACGATTGATTTCTTGTCTGGCGGGCGTGTCTTGCCTGCGTTCGGCATCGGGTCGCCACTCGCCCCGGAATGGGAGGCGATGGGGCTCAGCACCAAGACAAGGGGGCGTGTGACCGACGAAGCGCTGGACGTGATTGCGAAACTCTGGACGCAAGAGCGTGTCGATTTCGAAGGACGTCACTTTCAGTTGCGGGGCGCCTCGATGGCACCGAAGCCAGTGCAAGCCGAGTTGCCGATGTGGATTGGCGGCGGCTCGAAGGCGGCAATCGCGCGTACGGCGCGGATTGGCACGGGGTGGATCGGCGGGCCGGAAACGCCGGCGCAGATCGCACCGATCGTTGCCGGAATTCGAGCCGCGGTAAAGGATGCCGGACGCCGTATCGATGATGACCACTATGGCGCAAGCTTTCCGTTCTATTTCGGCAAGCTCAGCGATAATGTGATGCAGGGGCCGATTGCGACCTATGCCAAGCGTTCGAAGGCAGATCCAGCGGACTATTTCGGCGTTGGCGATGCGGACGCGATCGTTGAACGTATCGTCCAGTATGTGGACGCCGGGGTTTCGAAATTCATCGTCAGGCCGGTCGCAGTTGATGAGGCGTTCGTGTTGGCTCAGACCGAGCGGTTGATCAACGAGGTGCTGCCGAAAGTCGAGGCGCGATATCGTTCCAAAGGTTAGCTTTTCATTGCAGCCTTGCGCAGCTGGGTTTCGCGATAGAACACGTAGAGACCGGCGGAAATGATAATGGCGGCACCGGCAAGCGTGTAGTGATCGGGCAACTCACCGAATGCGAGGTAGCCGATGATGATCGCCCAGAGCAAAGATGTGTATTTAAACGGGGCGACGAGGCCGGCTTCACCGCGGCGGAAGGCGTCGATCATCAGGTAGTGGCCAGCCGTCACAAGTGTGCCGCTGATTGCGAACTTCGCGAGATCTTCCGTCTGAAAAGCTGCCCAGCCAAATGGAATTGAAATGACGCCGGCGACCATGATCGCGATGGTCGTCATGGCGAGCATGGCGAGCGTGTTTTCAGCCTGGCTGATGCGGCGCGTGATCAAGTCGCGCAGGCCACCGCACATGGCACCGGTAATCGGAAACAGCAGCGCCCACTGAAAGGCGTCGGTGCCGGGTCGGACCATGATGAGGACACCGAGGAACCCGATTGAGACGGCCGCCCAGCGGCGCCAACCGACGCGCTCGCCGAGGATGAATGGCGCCATTGCGGTGATAAACAATGGCCCCATGAAGATCGCGGCGATGGCGTTGGCAAGCGGCAGGTATTGCAGGCCGGTGACGAACAGGAATGTACTGGCGATGACCAGGCTGCCGCGCAGGACGTGCCCCTTTGTACTGTTTAGCCGGAGCACTCTGAGGCCGCCCTGGTGCCAGGCGAAAAAGAATATCCACGGCCACACGAAAATGCTGCGGATGAAGAGCAACTGACCGACGGAATATGTGCTCGACATCGACTTGATGAGGGCATCACTGGCGGTCAGGCAGGCCACGGCGCCGATCATACAGGTAATCGCCGGCAGTGCTTGTTCGGCGGAAGACGCAACCGGTGTGACAGATCGGGCCAAAGCGTTCCATTCGGTTGTGGGCGGAGCGCATGAAACCCAGCGCTCGATCGGAGGTGTTGGTCAACTAAGCTGATAAATGAGGGCTGCGATGTCGTGGTAGAAATTGGTCCTTTGCGTGGATGCGTGCGGGTTCGTTAGGCGTTTCAAAGCACGTTATAGCTGCAGGAGGCTTTGTCGACCGGGAAGTTTGTTTCAAACATGCGGTGGCTGGTTGCGGATCGCGCTGCTGGGAGCGGGTTGGATTGGGTTTAACAAGGGCGGGGTCACCACGGAACAATTGCGTTTTTATAGTCGACGAATACATGCCCACCATCGCCCCAACGCTGCTCAATGACGTCGGCAATGCCGGAAACGCTGGTTTCGACGTCGAGTGGTGCGTCGGGGCCGCCCATCGCGGTGCGGACCACGCCGGGGTGCATCACGAGCACGGTGGCATCCAGGTCGGGGTGACGTGCGCAAAATGAACGAACCAACGAGTTGAGTGCTGCCTTGCTTGCCCGATACAACTCGGCGCGGCCGTCATCGTTGGTGGAGATGCTGCCGAGAACTGATGACATGAATACGATCATGCCGCCGGGATAAACATTGCCCATCAGCTTGTCGGCGACGCGCACCGGACTAATTGCGTTGGTCAGGAAGATGCTGTTGACGTCGGCTTCGGCAATCTCTTCGAGCGACTGACCACGGCCCATAAAAATGCCGGCATTGATGAACAGCAGATTAAACCACTGGCTCTCAAGGTAACTGGCGAGGCCGGTGACCTGCTCGCCGTCGGTGATGTCGACGGGTGCAATGATCTCCATAGCTTCGCCAACGCTGTCGCGCAGGACGTTCACTTCCGGGGTGGGGCTGCGGACCGTCGCGGTCACCTGCCATCCACGGGCGAGATGCTCGCCTGCCAGGCCGAGACCTATTCCGCGTGATGCGCCGATGATGAGGGCGTGTTTCATGGCTGTCATATTCCTGGATGCCTTCTCCGCCCTAACATGACGCTGTGGCCGGTCGGGTCAAGCGCCACGACAGGATCATCGCACCGGTGCTGATGTGCCCGGTCGCAGTCATGCACGATTTACGTTGTCCGCGATCTGACGCATTGCCAATTTGAGGGGAACGCGTTCAGTTAGGCCAGCATCGAAGCGATTCAGCCGGGCGCCTGCCATTATGAACGACGAGCAAGCCGTCTACGACCTGTCGCCGGCTGGACGCGTGATGGTTCTGCTTGCCGTGATTTCGGCGACCACGATCTATTCCTCGTCGATTTTGATTTCATCGGCATTGCTGCCCAAGCTGCAAGGTGCGCTTGGGGCGACGCAGGATGAAGTGTCCTGGACGATGACATTCAATATCGTGGCCACCGCGGTGGTCACGCCGATGACGGGATGGATATCGGAGCGTTTCGGTCGCCGCAATATCATGGTTTGGTGCGCGGCCATATTCGGCATTTCAACATTTTTCTGCGGCGCGTCGATGTCGCTCGAAGAGCTCATCTTCTGGCGTATCATCCAAGGCGGTGCCGGTGCACCATTGATCCCGCTTGGCCAGGCGGTTCTACTCGATGCATATCCGCGCCGGCAGCACAGTTTCATCATGGCGATCTTCGGAATGGCCAATATGATTGGGCCGTCCCTTGGCCCGACATTGGCGGGCGAGGTCTCTGATGCGTTCAGTTGGCGCTGGGCGTTCTGGATGATCGTGCCGGTGACGATCTTGACCGTTGCTTTGTGCCGGTTTGCAGTGCCGACGCGGGCCAAACGAGAATCGACCGCGCTTGATTGGGGCGGCTTCCTGACGCTCTCGGTTGCGATCATCTGTGCTCAGTTGATGTTTTCCCGCGGGCAGCGCCTGGATTGGTTCGAATCCACGGAAATTATTGCGGCGGCCTTTCTTGCCGTCATTGCGTTCTACATGTTCATCGTACACAGCCTGACCGCCAAGAACCCGTTCGTTCGCTTGTCGCTGTTCAACGACCGCAACTATTCGCTCGGCATGGTGTTGGTGTTCATCTTCGGCATGCTCAATTTCGCGCCGGTTGTCCTGCTGCCGCCATTGCTGCAGAACCATGCCGGCTATCCCGATACCGCGATCGGCGTGTTTATCGGCTGGCGCGGCTTTGGCACACTGCTTGGTTTCTTCATTGCGATGCTGACCGCGCGGATCGACCCGCGCATTATGATGATGGCCGGCTTCTTCCTGCAGGGTTATGGCGGCTATGAAATGATGCAGTTCGACCTCAACGTCGGTGAAACGCGGCTGGGGTTTTGGTCGGTGGTGCAAGGTGCCGGGATCGGTGTGACCTGGGTGCCGATGACGATTGTGACGTTTTATACGTTGCGACCGGAGCTCAGGGCCGAGGCGATGGCAATGTATCACTTGATCCGCAATTTTGGGTCAAGCCTGTTCATCTCGATTGCGGTTGCCGAGATCGTTCGCGCGACAGGTAACAACTACGCTCGACTCGTTGAGAACGCCTCGCCGTACAATAAGCTGTGGGGCATGCCGGGTTCATCCGGCGCGTGGTCGATCGAGTCGATCGAGGGAATGGCGAAGTTTTCAAATGAGATCACACGGCAGGCTGTGTTGTTGGGCAATGTGAACGCTTTCCTGATGTACGCCATGATTGCGTTCTTGGCGATCCCGCTGTGTTTGCTGGCCCGCTTGCCAAAGGCGAACGAGTAGTGAGCTGGACCAGCTCACCTCAGCCTGAAGGGCTCTAAACCATCGGAATGATCTCATCGATGAAGTGATTGATCTGGTGCGTGAGTTCGTTGGCGTCGTCACCGCGATAGCGCACGATGATGTTGTGAAAGCCCAAATCGAACAGGCGCTTGAGATCGTCGATGATCTGAGCCTTGGTGCCGGTGCCAGGTTCGCGTACGCCGTCGGTATTGTGCTTGGCCTGGCCGATGTCGAGAAACATCTTGTAGTGCAAGGAGAGTGCGCTGAAGGGGCGATCTGCGTCCCGCATCAATGATTGCAATTTAGCGAGACGCTCTGTGAGTTTTTCTGGAGCCGCCATCACCGCCAGCCAGCCGGTGCCGTGGCGCGCGACCCGGCGCAGCGCAGGATTGGTGAGGCCGCCGATCAGAACCGGTGGATGTGGTCGTTGGATGGAGCCGGGGTTGGCGTAGACGGGATCGAACGCATAGGTTTCGCCCTGATAGCCAACCGGTCCGCCGGCACAGACGGCCTTGAAAATCTCGATGGCTTCGTCCGTGACTTTGCCACGACGTGCGAAATCGCGGCTGCCGAGCGCTTCAAACTCTTCCTCGAGCCAACCAACGCCGGCGCCGAGATCGATGCGACCGCCCGAGAATGTGTCGAGGGTCGCGAGCATGCGGGCCAGCAGCAAAGGATTGCGGTAAGGCATGATCAGTACGGCCACGCCGATGCGCACGCGTTTGGTGGCGCCGACGAGAACACCCATCGTTGCGACCGGTTCGAGCAGTGGATCGTCGAGTTTGGTCGGGAATTGTCCTTTTGCGGCGTACGGATACTCGGACTTGAACGAAACCGGAAAGGCGACATGGTCGGCGAGCCATACGGAACCGAAACCGGAGTCTTCGGCCAATGCGGCGAGGCGGAGCACGGTTTCAGGCGTCGCATTGGCACCGTAGATGCCGACATCGAGGCCGAACTTTTCCGGACTTGCCATGATGCGTTCCTCAGCGGGTCTATGGTGTGGCGCGCAGCACGATTGTTTCGTCGGCGGCCAGATCGGCGATCGCGTCGTGGCCGTTTGTCGCCGGATCCCAGCCACGTTGTCGGCCTTGACGAATGATGGAGGTGACCAGGGCGGGCGTCACGGCGAGTTGACCATCGGCATTTGCGGTGGCGTAATGGATCCCTGTGTAGGACACGTAGACTTTGAACTTGGCGCCGTCGCCGTTTGCTGCCTGCACAACAATGACGTTGTAGCCGCTGTCGGGTGATACCGCCCAGCGGTAGGCCTCGTCATCGACGACGATGCGGCGGGAGTTTTTGGCGGCAAGTGACATGCAGCTTTTTCAATGGTCGCAAATCGCCGGCGGCTAGGCTTGCGCCGGGATCACGGCTTCTCCTTTGGTTTGCGTGCGCCACATGAAGCGGGCTTTGCTTTCGTCGAACGGCGTGCGCATGTGAAGCAGCATCCGGTTGTCCCAGACAACCACCTGCCCGGCCTGCCATTTGTGCTGGTAGCAAAACTGCGGCTGGGTCGCGTGCGCCCACAATTCGTCAAGCAGGGCCTCGCTTTCATCGAGCGGCAAGCCCATGACGTAGCCATTGGTTCGACGGCCCAGAAAGATTGCTTCTTCGCCGGTGGTTGGCACGGTGCGCAGTATCGGGTGGGGGTAACCGACCGCTTCGACGGGTGAGGCTGGCGCGGTCATGCCAGGACGCGGAATGCCGCTGCTGCCGTAGGTCGAGTCGTGCTTGACCTTCAAACTCAGGACACGGGCCCGCATTTCGGGCGATAACGCTTTGGCGGCCATGACCTGGCTGCAAAAGCCGGTGTCGCCGCCGTCGTCGGGAATGACGCGGGCATGCAACAGGCTGAAGGTGGGCGGCAACTCAATGTAGGACATGTCCGTGTGCCATTCCCACTCGCCGAAGAATTTGCCAGGCGTGGTTTCCTTCTCAAGCGTCTCGGGATTGAGATTGCCAATGTAGGTCATATAGGGGTCACGGCCGCTGGCACGCAGCTTGGCGACCTGGTCTTCGACGGAAAGGTGTTCCTCACCCTGGGGCGTGGCCTTGCCGAGGCCATTGATGATGCCCGGCGCAAACTCGTTCTCGCCAAAGACGGACGTGAGGTTGTGCAATTCGTCGGCCTCAATCAGATGGTCGAAGGCAAAGCAGATCAGACCATGACGATCGCGGTAGGTGTCCCAGATAACGGCTTTGTCCGCTTCCGTGATGTTGTTTGGGTCGAGGCCGTGAATTTCAGCTCCGAACTGGGCGCCTTTGAGGGGCTGGACGGAGAGTGGGCTTGCTGTCGTGGACATTGGAACCTCCGGCTGTGTGCGTTACCGAGAGCCTAGGCAAGTGATCAGAGACTGACAATCGCATGTGAAATCATATACGGGTCATCATTCCCGGGAACAATGAACGGCCAGATCCGTGCACTCGATGAACCGTGCAATGCGGGCGAGTTCGGCATCGAGTTTGGCAAGGCGCTGTTTGCTTGGTTTCACGCGTGGCTCCCACCACAGACCAGTGACATTGAGGGTTTTGTTTTTCATGTCGCGCTTCATGTCGATGCGCCCGACGAAACGGTCGCCCTCAAGCAAAGGGAAGACATAGTAGCCGTATTGGCGCTGGGCCTCGGGCACGAACACTTCAATGCGGTAGTCGAAGTCAAACAGGCGCTTGAGGCGCTTGCGATCGCGAATGACCGGATCGAACGGACTGATCACGCGCAAACGTGGCGGTGGCTTCAGCTCAGTTTCAACGGCGTCGAGGATGGCGGGATCAGCGAGGCATTCCTTGGATTTGGAACCATCGGCAGCTTCGATCTGCACGCGGGGATAGGCGAGGCCTGCTTTCGACGCACACCAGCCCTGTGCCTCCGCCGCGGAAATGATGCCCCAGAAGGCGGCGAGTTCGCCGGGTGCAGCGAACCCGAGACGCTCGATCGCACTGCGACAGCACCAATCGATGAAAGTTTGGTCGTGCGGAATATCGCCGAGATGTTTCGGTGGGATAACGCGCTCGGTCAGGTCATAGACCTTCTGGAAGGCCTCGCGTCGCGTGACGCCGAGTTGACCGGTGCGCCATAGATATTCAAGCGCGGTTTTCGATGGATGCCAATCCCACCAACCGTCGCTGCCTTTCTTTTCTTCGCGCGCGAAGGATCGTGACATGACGGGGCCTTCGCGTTCGACATGGACGAGAATGTCGTCGATCATCTGATCGAAGCCCTCGCGACGGATTTTCATCCAGCGCGCCCGCAGGTGTTCTGCGTGGCGTTGAAAGTGGCGTTGCCAATAGGGGTAAAACGCGGTCGGGATCATCGATGCGTCGTGTGTCCAGTTCTCGAACAGCGCGCGGTCCTGTTCGAGCAATGCCGTGAGATGGCGCCGTTGATAGGTCTGATTGCGTGCGAACAGCGTCATGTGATGCGCCCGTTCGACGGTGGCGATGCTGTCGATTTGCACGAAACCAAGTTGTTCGATCAGTTGCTGGAGATCAGCTTTTGATTGCTTTGCCGTCGGCGGCGTGAGCAGGCCCTGGCGCTGCATGAAGATGCGGCGCGCAAGCGTGTTGGAGATGGTCGATGGCGGGTTGCGCTGGAGCATGGTGCGGTCTGGATGTGATTGCGTTGGTAATCTTAACCGTATCATGATGGAGATGCGAGCCCGCGCACGATCTGTTGGCGGCAGGGCCGGTCTCCCGTAAGCTCCATTTCGAAAAACTCAGGGAGGACATTAGCATGGCAAGTCACGCAACGGGCGACGGCGGCATCCCGCCACGGGATGCGGGCAAACGCGGTTTGACGCGGATCATGACGCTTGGCGGCGCCTACGGGACGCGCAACTACACGGTGAAAGGCCTGCGTGACCAGAAGGGCAAGCGCGTGCTGTGCGAGACGCTGCCGTTTTCAACCGACGAGGCCGCCGCGGCGGAAGAAGCGGGCATCGATACGATGAAGGTGCGCTTCGACCCGAAACAGCCGGGGCCGGCGGCTGCGATCCGGGCGGCGGCACCAAACACGTTCATGGCCTTCTCGGTACCGTTGCTGGCTGCTGCGACGGCTGACGAGGCGGTGCGGCTTGGCTATGATGCGATGGCGATCGGTGCCGATGCGATCATGTGCCAGTGGAGCCCGCGGTTTATCGAGGCGGCCGCCGAGGCGGGGATTCCGGTGCAGGGGCATGCCGGCCTGGTGCCACGGCGCAGCACATGGACCGGCGGCCTGCGCGCGGTCGGCAAGACCGTTGACGAGGCGGTCTGGGTTTACGACCAGATCAAGACGTTCGAGAATGCCGGTGCCTATGCCGTCGAGGTCGAAGTCATTCCCGAGGAACTGCTGAGCGAAATCAGCAAGCGTACGACCTTGATGACGTCGTCGATCGGTGGCGGCAAGGGCGGTGACATCCAGTTCCTGTTCGCCGAGGATATTCTTGGCAACAACGCACCGCCCTATCCGCGCCACTCTAAGCAATACCGTGATATCCATGCGATGCAGCAGGCGATCCAGAAGGAGCGGGTCGGCGGTTTCAAGGATTTTATCGCCGATGTGCAGAGCGGCGCGTTTCCGGCTGATCAGCATGTCATCAAGGCAGCGGATGGTCTGATGACGGCTTTTCTCGAGAAGGTTGAAAAGGGCGGGTGAGCGGGTGCGGCCTGGACCGTGAAGCCGATTGGATGTGCCTGCATGAGGTGGCGGAATGGGCGCTAGCGGGCATGCCCCGCTGTGGCGCCGCAAACGTGGCCGACAGGCAACGAGCGCGACGATCGATCCAATGGCGATTGACGCGCCATGATATGTTTCGATACTGCAAGAAGCGCTCATCGACATGTCCGTAGATCGAACCTCAATGCCCCAACTTACACGACTGTCAGGCCCGTTCAGATCTGATCCCGGTTGGCAAGAGGCCGCATGGTGGTTGGTGCTGCCGATCTCAATGACGGTATTTATTGTTGCGGCGTTTCAGCTCTCTCCCGAATGGTACCAAAACTGGATGCATCCGGAAGGTTATGGCATCCTTGAGTTGCTGCACCTGATCATACCCCTCGCAGGCATGGTGGTTGCCCTAGAGATGCTGGCGCGACGCTGGGTGCGTTCACATCGCCTGGTTCTGATCTGGACAATTCTGCTGGCGCTTGGATGCCTCTATATAGCTGGGGAAGAGCATAGCTGGGGACAACATTTCCTGCATTGGGAAACGCCACAATACTGGGAGAAAATCAATCGCCAGAACGAAACCAATCTGCACAATGTAGCGCATCTGTTTGGTAAAACACCAAAGCTGATCCTGGAAATCCTGATTGCGGTTGGTGGATTGCTGATACCGTTCGCGACTTTGTTCAAACCGACCATTCACCAACTGCCGTTTGCGCTTTTCTTGCCTGCAAGTGTCATGGTTCCAACAGCCTTTCTGGTTGTTGTGACCAAGATTTGGGACGTGCTTTCCAAGCAAGATATACTGCCTGCGCTGGCAACTCGAACAAGCGAGGTTGAAGAAACGTTTATTTATTTGTTTATCTTCTACTACATCATTATTTTTCGGCGGCGCGTTATTGAGTTGGAGAATTGAATTGGGTGGGCAGATGACAAGCCGGTCCGTCTGTGACAGACGCGTTCGATGCTCAAAGAGAGTTTTGGGACAGGTTGAATCGCGACTAGCGCTTTTTCGCCAAAGTCTAACTAGCTAGCCTAACAGACATCACGACAAGACGAAGACGTTGCTGAGCAATGTTTCCTTCTCGAATGTTGTGTTCGAACCGACCCGTATTAGCGACTTCACGCTTTGGCTGGATCGATTGCTTGCAAAACACCTACGTCAATTGCCGCTGTTGCATACCTCTCTCCCCACACGCTCAACGGCCGTCGCGCTCACGTCTTGGCGGTTCGTGCACGACCGCCGCGGCCGAGAGGATTGGGGCGTAACGGGTCGCGTTCGCAGGGCGTTTGATCGCTGATCGTTGCGATTGGACCATGCGGATGCTGTCAAAATCTTGAACGCAAGTCGAGTGGATTCTGAACGTTGGCCTGCCGGGCGCGCGTGGGCGTTGTGTGTCCTGGGTGAGGCCGCGGAACGAGCAATCGCGGTGGCGCGTCTGGGTCCCGGCCTGCGTCGCGATGACGACGAAGTTTGGCGCAGGCTCCCAAGCGATTTCGAGTCTCAATCGACCAAAATCGGGGCACCCCGAACGGAACCGGGCAAGTTCGCCTAGTATAGCCGGATTTCCCCGGACAGTAATGGGTCTGCGCCGGCAATGATGACGGTGGGGTGGGTGCGAGGTTGCCCTGGACAGGCGACCGTGACGGCGGGCCGGGGTGAGCCCTTTGGGGATGTTGGGCGTTGCGATTTTTACGGGTTCGCTGTGCCCGTGGCCTTGTCGACTTCGGCGACGCCGGCGCGGATGCGTGGGATCAGGTCGTGGCCGAATTCGATGGTGTCGTTGAACGGGTCGAAGCCGCGGATCAGGATGCTGGCGACGCCGAGCTTGTAGTATTCAACGATCGCAGCCGCGACCTGCTCGGGCGTGCCGACGAGGCAGGAGACATTGCCAAGGGCGCCGGTCGCCTTGGCGACGCCCATCCACAGGCAGGTGTCGTAGACGTCCTGGCGAAGCGCCATGTCGTAGATGCGGCGTCCGGCATTGTCGACGGGGGTGGTGATGTTTTCCTGGCGGGCCCAGCCCTTGGCACCGGCCATGCCGGCGAGGATGTGGTTGGCCTTTTCCCAGGCCGCCTCTTCTGTCTCGGCGATGATCGGGCGGAACGAACCGTTGAAGCCGGGCGTGCGGCCGAACTTGGCGGCCTTGGCGCGGAAATCGGCAATGCGTTCGGCGGTGGTTGCGAGCGGCTCACCGTAGATCGCGTAGATATCGCAGTGTTCGGCGCCCATCGTCAGCGCGCCTTCGGAAGCGCCGCCGAAGAACAATGGTGGATGTGGGTCCTGGACGGGATGCACGTCGGAGGCGGCGCCGTTGACGCGGTAGAAGCGGCCGTCGAAGTCGAACGGTTCGGTCGCCGACCACGTCTTGCGCATCAGTGCGAGATATTCGGAGGCGCGTTCGTAACGCTCGACCTTCGGGCTGTAGTCGCCATCGCCCTGTTGTTCGGCGTCGGATTTGCCCGTGATGATGTGGATCGCGACGCGGCCTTTGGTAATCTGATCGAAGGTCGCGATCTTGCGGGCCATCAGCGTCGGGGCGACGAAGCCGGGGCGGTGTGCGATCATGTAGCCGAGCCGCTCGGTGTGTGCGGCGGCGTGCTGGGCGACGAGAAATCCCTCGGCCGAAGAAGATGAATAGCCAACCAACGCCAGATCGAAGCCGGCGGCTTCGTGGGCTTGTGCGAATTTGACGACGTAGTCGGGGTCGAGCGCGCCTTCGATGACGACCAGCTGGGTGTCGGAGGCGGGCGGGGTGACGCCGATCATTCCAATGATGCGGATGGGCATGACGATCCTCGGCTTTGCTCCGGGTATCCTATGCGGTGCGGGCGTCTGCGTGAAGGATGCGGGCCGGCGTCAGATATCGCCGGGCGGATAATGCCGAGGCGCGGGGTCCCGGTGATGTGGCTATAGTGGTTTGTCGCATGTGTGGTCTCAGGGGCGATCTCAGGTGTGATCTGGGGCGCGATCTGGGGTTGCGCCGACCATTGCGAAGCGCGTTGGTTGCCGATCGCAGGCACGTTCATTCAACAACAATGTGAGCCCGGATATTGGCTGCTGCGCCGACAAAAATAGCTGCGAGACCTCTGGAATGGCGCGTGCTCTTCTGGATGTGCGTGCTGGTTGGCGTCAACCAGCTGGGGTTCGGTGCCCTCGTACCATCATTGCCGGTTTACGCGCAGGCGTTCGGCGTGCCGGCGTCTGCGATTGGCATGGCGATTGGCATCTATGGCCTGGCGCGCTTTGTGGTGGCGCTGCCGGCGGGAAAGCTTTCCGACTGGATGGGACGGCGACCGACGATTGCGCTTGGCGGATTGATCGCGGGGCTTGGCAATCTTTGGTGTGCGTTTGCGACGGGGTATCCGGAGTTTCTCGTTGCCCGGTTCGTGGCCGGGTTTGGCGCAGGGCTGATCGTGACAACAGGCCACGTCGTCCTGGCGGATATCAGCACACCCGAAAAGCGCGGCCGGATGCTGGCGATCTACCAGGCCACCTTCATCTTTTCGGTTGGTATCGGGCCATTGCCGGGCGGGCTGCTTGCCGAGTACTACGGTCTGGCGGCGCCGTTCGTGGGGACCGGGTGTGCCAGCCTGGCTGCGATGGCGATTGCCTGGTTCATGGTGCCGGAAACGCGCGAGTTTGCGCAAGCGCGGGCGCCAAGTGCCGGGGTGATGCCGTCGTTTGTCACGCAAGCGCGTTTGATGGCGGCGCAAACGGGGTTCATGTTGGTCTGCCTGATCAGTTTTGTGAACGCGGTTGTGCGCACCGGTGGCCTCTATTCGATTGTTCCGCTGATGGCGGTCGCGAGCTACGGGATGTCGACCGGCGAGATCGGGTTTGCAATGGTGCTTGGCAGCATCGGCGGGCTGATCGCGGCCTACCCGGCAGGCGCCTTGTCCGATCGCTACGGGCGCAAGGCGATTATCGTGCCATCGACGCTAGGCACGGGGATTACGATGCTGCTGTTTTGCTATGCGCCAGACGCTGCCTGGTTCGGGCTCGCGTTTGTGCTGTGGGGGATTGCGACCATGATCGGCGGTGCGGCGCCGGCGGCCTATGCGGGTGACTCGGCGCCCAGGGGCATGAACGCCGCGGCGCTCAGCACGTATCGCATGACCGGGGATGCGGGGTACGTGGTGGGGCCGTTGGCGATGGGATTGATCGTCGACATCTACAGCACGACGGTGGCGATGCTGATTGGAATGGCCATGACGGTTGGTGCCGGATTGGCATTTGCGATCTGGGCGCCGGAGTCACACAAGGGGACGTCTCGATAAAATGCGTTTAGGGCGCAGGGATTGCGTAACTAGACCTGCATCAACTCAATGCTGACATTGTCGGGGGCGGAAACGTAGCAGAGCCATTTGCCGTTGACGCCTTGTTTGAGCGGGACCGGGAATGCCACGCCTTTGCCCGCAAGCTCATCACAGAATGCTTTAAGAGCCCTTCAGGCTTAGATGGAACCATTCTGCCGAGGCGGATTTGGTCTGAGATCAAGTGGACCGTCGCAGTGCGTAGCGGTGCTACGGACAAGACGGGACGCGCCGAGATCGGGGCAAATCCGCCCGGCCCGAAGGGTTCGCAAACGGCGGCCGCCCAGTGTGTCGAACGGCTTGCCCGCAGCACCGCTGCGCGCAGCGCCGCTCTCCTGCTGGTCGGCCGCCGTTTGCGAACAGAATTGACTCCATCTAAGCCTGAAGGGCTTTAGATCGCCGTCGTACATAAAACCGAAATGATCGGTGCCCCACGCGTTGTGGCTGGAGAAATCGTCGAACGACTCGATTGGACGTGATTCTGCGGGCATTTCTCCCGGCCGCTTGCCGCGGATGAGTATCGTCGCGCCGCCGAGCTCAACGAAGATCTGGGGTGCGCCGCGCGCGACCGTGTCCGCGCTGATCGTCGCCCCGAACATCTCGACATACCCGTTGGCGCTGGCATGCGGATCGGCTGCGAGGATGTGGACGTGGTCGAACTGAAAGGCTGGGTTGCTCATGGCGGGTTTCATGTGACATTGCGCACGGACGTCTCAACGGCGTGCAGGAAATTGTCGGCGGAGGAGCGGGCCGAAAGCAGGAGATATTTGTCGCCCGCTTCGCACAGCATGATGATGCCGAGATGCTCCATGACCGTGCGCGCGACGGTGCCTGGTGGGAAGTTGCCGGGGGCAAGATCCAGCGGACAGATGCGCTCCAGCGCCGCGCGCGAGAGCGGCCCTTCGATGCGCAGTGCAGCCCAGCTGTCAGACTGGTCGGTGAGGTAGGCAGTGTCACCAAGTGTGGCGGCCATCGGATCGGTCGGCTTGCCGCTGGCGGGGGGCATGAACAGGACGAACATCTGATCCGGCGCGTGGCGCAGGAAGGTGGCGCTGTCCTTGGCGGAAATGGCGGCGCGGCCAACCGGTGGTATGTCGATGCCATAGGCGGCTTGCAGGGCGGCGGCCAAGGCGGCCTCGCCACCGTTTGGCGTTGCCATCGAGGCGATGGCCGGCGGCTGGAACGCCGTGAGCTGGATGCCGTTGTAGGCGGCGGGGCGCTTGCTGAAGGCGGACTGTGCGGTGAGCGTAAATTCAGGCACGGAGGCGTTCTCCTTCGGCGTCGTAGAAGTGCGGCGAGACGATTTCGACGTCGACGATGTTGTCACGCACGAGATCGACGGCCTGCACGGTGTCGCCGATCCGCTCGCCGCCGCGCTTGATGAAGCCGAGGCCGATCGAGTGGCCAAGCGTCGGCGAGTAGGCGACCGAGGTCATGTAGCCTTCGTCGTTTTCGAGGGTGTGTTCGGCGTCGACTGCGATAAAGTGGGCGCCTGCCGACAGTGTCTCGCTGCGATCGACCGGGCGAAAACCGACCAGCGTCAGGCCATCGTCACGGTTGAGTTCGGGGCGCCGAGCGAGGACGTGGCCGATGTAATCCTTCTTGGTCGAGGCCATGCGGCCAAGGCCGAGATCGCGCGCCGTCGTCTGGCCGTTGAGTTCGTTGCCGGCGGCGTGGCCCTTTTCGATGCGCATGACGCCGAGCGCTTCGGTGCCATAGGCAACGGCATCGAATTCCTGGCCAGCGGTCATCAAGGTACGCATCATCGCATTGCCATAGCGGGCCGGGACTGCGACTTCGTAGGCGAGTTCGCCGGAAAACGAGATGCGAAACAGGCGGGCCGGCACGCCGTTGCACACGGTGATCTCGGCGCAGGCCATGAACGCGAAGCCGTCGTTGGAGATATCGATGCCGTCATCGACGATTTTTTCAAGCAGGGCGCGCGATTTCGGACCGGCAATGGAGAACTGGGCCCACTGCTCGGTCGCGGAAATGAGATGCACGTCCATCTCCGGCCACAGGCATTGCCGGCAGAATTCGAGATGGCGGAACACGTCGACGGCGTTGGCGGTCGTCGTCGTCATGACGTAGTGGCGTTCACCGAGGCGTGCGGTTGTGCCGTCGTCCATGACCATGCCATCTTCGCGCAGCATCAACCCGTAGCGGACACGGCCGACAGCGAGCTTGGCGAAGGCGTTGGCATATACGCGGTTGATGAAGTCGGTCGCATCGCGGCCCTGGATGTCGATCTTGCCGAGTGTTGTGACATCGCAGATGCCGACCGTCTTGCGGGTCTGGGCGACTTCACGATCGACGCTCTCGCGCCAGTGCGTTTCACCCGGTCGCGGATACCATTGCGCGCGCATCCAGGCGCCGGCCTCGACGAAGACGGCGCCTTGTTCCGCGGCCCAGCTGTGGCTTGGCGTGAGACGCGTTGGCCGGAACAGCTTGCCGCGCGAACGGCCGGCAAAGGCGCCGATCGGCACTGGCGTGTAGGGTGGCCGGAACATCGTCGTGCCGGTGTCTTCGATTGATTTGCCGGATGCCTCGGCGAGGATGGCGAGGCCGAGGATGTTGGCGGTTTTGCCCTGATCGGTCGCCATGCCAAGCGTGGTGTAGCGTTTCAAGTGTTCGACCGAACGGAAGCCCTCGCGTTGCGATTGCTGCACGTCCTTTGTCGTCACGTCGTTTTGCAGGTCGACCCAGGCGCGGGCTTTGCTTTGGGTGACGTGCCAGAAGGCGGCGATGCCGGCGGCTTCGTCGCTGGCGGAGGGGGCATCGCCAGATGCGCTGGTGAAGCCGAGGTCGGTGGCGATGGTCGTGGCTGTGTCATGGCCATCGCGCAGGGCGGCGGCGAGGGTCATGGTGCCATTGGCGGCGCCGGCGACGGTCATGCCGACGGGCATATCGCTGCCGGGCACGAACGCGGCAAGTTCTTCCTTCCATATCGGACGGCTGCGTTGATGGCAGGTGAGGTGGACGTTGGGGCTCCAACCGCCGGAAACCGCAAGGCAGTCGATCGCGAGTGTGTCACCGGTTGAGAGTTTTATGGATTTGAGGGCGAGGCGCCCGGAGGTGTCGGTGACGCTCTGGCCGAGGTAGGTCGCGATGCCAGAGGGTGCGCTTTGCTCGACATTGGAGCGTGTGTCGATGATGGCTGCGACCTCGACACCTGCCGCCGTCAGGTCTGATGCGGTGCGCCAACCGTCGTCGTTGTTGGTGAAGACCGCGGTGCGCCGCCCGGGCGTGACGGCGAAGCGGTTGACGTAACTGCGCACGGCGCCAGCGAGCATGATGCCCGGCCGATCGTTGTTGCCGAACGCGATGGAGCGCTCGAGGGCGCCGGCTGCGAGCAGCGGTCGCCTGGCATAGATGCGCCAAAGGACCTGCCGTGGCTTGTCGGTGTTAACGGCGTGATGGTCCGTCTTGCGTTCGAGTGCGCCGTAGATGCCGTGATCGTAGGCGCCGAAGACGGTTGTCCGCGCCATCAGGCGGACGTTGTCGAGGCCGGTGAGTTCGGCCAGGGCGGCGCCTGCCCAAGCATGGCCGTCGCCGCCATCGACCTGGTGCGTCTCGGACAGCAGGCGTCCTCCCATGCGGAAGTCTTCGTCGGCAAGAATGACACGGGCGCCCGCGCGGCCTGCGGCCAATGCCGCGGCAAGGCCGGCGGGACCGGCGCCAATCACGAGCAGATCGCAATGCAGGAAGCCCTTGTCGTAGGTGTCGGGATCAGCGGCGCCCGACAGCTCGCCGAGGCCGGCGGCGCGGCGGATGGCGGGTTCGTAAACCTTCTCCCAGAACGATTTCGGCCACATGAACGTCTTGTAGTAGAAGCCGGCGCTCAATGCCGGTGCGAGATAATCGTTGAAGGCGAGCAGGTCGAACGTCAGCTTGCCGAAATGGTTCTGGCTGACGGAGGCAAGGCCGTCGAACAGTTCGGTTGTCGTGGCGCGCGTGTTGGGTTCCTGGCGAGGGCCGCGGTGCAGTTCGACGAGGGCGTTGGGTTCTTCCGAGCCGGCGGTGAAGATGCCACGTGGCCGATGATACTTGAAAGACCGGCCAACGAGACGTTGACCGTTGGCGAGCAGGGCCGAGGCCAGGGTGTCGCCGGGATGCCCTTCGAGCCTGGTGCGATCGTTGAACGAGAAGCGCAGCGTCTGGGAGCGGTCGACCAGGCCGCGCGTCAAGCGAAACGGCTGGCTGCTACGTGACGTGTTGGGTTCAGGCGCCATGCGTGTCGCCTCCCTTGGCTGGAGCGGCGTGTGACTTGCGGGCCGAGGCTACGTCGCGGGCGAGTTCGACCTTCGTGATCGCATGGGTGAGCGTGTCGCGTGTCACGACCAGCCAGGAACGGTCGCCCTGCTCGTGAAACCACAACTCGCGGTGCTCGCCTGCCGGGTTGCCGCGCACGTACTGGTACTCATAGAACTGGGCGTCGGCATCGGGGGCCTGCCAGTCGGGGCGGTCGATCAGGGCGGCATCGCCGAGATAGACGAACTCGGCGGCGTCGCGCGGCCCGAGCAGGGGATGGTGAATGATCATGAGGGTTTGACTTCGCGGGTTATGACTGTGTCGAGTTAGTGCAGGTTGGGCTGCGCGCCGGCGCCCTTTTCGTCGATGATATGGCCGCGCCTGAACCGGTCGAGGCGCATTTCCTTGGCAACCGGGTGTGGTTCGTCGCGGGCGATCAGGTGGGCGTAGCAAAAGCCGCTTGCGGGCGTTGCCTTGAAGCCGCCGTAGCACC
>JAGDYV010000145.1:0-16294 GCA_049116495.1 Hyphomicrobiaceae bacterium
GTCATCTGGCCGTACATCATGAGTCCTTTGCGGTCGAGTTCATGAAAATGATCCCAATCGGCCCAGTGTGGAATAATGTTTGAGTTGGCAATCAGAACGCGCGGCGCGTCAGCGTGCGTACGAAACACGCCGACGGGCTTGCCGGACTGCACGAGCAGCGTGTGATCATCGTCAAGCTCTTTGAGTTCGGCGACGATACGGTCGAAATCGTTCCAGGTTCGCGCCGCGCGTCCAATGCCGCCGTAGACGACCAACTCGTGCGGGCTCTCAGCGACATCAGGATGCAAATTGTTCATCAGCATCCGCATGGGGGCTTCCGTCAGCCAGCTCTTAGCGGTGATGTCAGGTCCGGTCGGTGGGAATACATCGCGTATGTTATGGCGTGGATCGGTCATTTATCAGCCTCCAATTCGTGAGCACTTGATCGTCAGCTCATGCTGTTTCACCGGTGACATAGCCGCCAATGTCAGCGACTTTGATGAGTGTGCCGTCGGCGACCATATCGGCGGCAACTGCGATGTCATCTGCGAGGTAGCGATCCGCATCAACCGTCGGGATTGCCTCGCGAACGGTTGCCATCACTCGCGCGAGCGACGTGCTGGTCTCCAACGGTGCACGGAATTCAATTCCTTGTGCGGCACACATCAACTCGACACCGAGGATCGCGTTGAGGTTCTTGTTCATTTGGCGCAGGCGGCGTGCGCCGTGGGCTGCCATCGAAACGTGATCTTCCTGGTTCGCCGACGTCGGCGTAGAGTCGGTCGAGCAGGGATTGGCAAGATGCTTGTTCTCACTCATCAGCGCCGCTGTCGTCACTTCGGCAATCATCAGTCCTGAATTGAGGCCGGGATCAGGTGTGAGAAATGGCGGTAGATCGAACGACAGCGTTGGATCGACCATCAGTGCAACGCGGCGCTGTGCAATCGCGCCAATCTCTGAGAGCGCGAGCGCGATCTGATCGGCCGCAAAAGCTACTGGTTCGGCATGAAAGTTGCCGCCTGAAACGATACGTCCAGATTCGACTAGAACAAGTGGGTTGTCAGTGACCGCATTCGACTCAGTCTCGAGTGTCCTGCCCGCGAAATGGAGCAAATCCATCGCCGCCCCCGTAACTTGAGGTTGGCAGCGAATGCAGTAGGGATCCTGAACTCTCGTATCGCCATCACGATGGCTTTCGCGAATTTCAGAACCGGCCATAATTCTGCGCATCGCGCGCGCAACGGCTATTTGGCCCTCATGTCCGCGCAAGGTGTGGATCTCATTCAGCAATGGCGCCGTCGATCCCATAATGGCATCTGTCGACAGGGCAGCGGTTACGACACTCGCCGCCGCATTGCGCCAAGCGCCGAATAAGCCGACTAATGCGCAAGCTGTTGAGAACTGTGTCCCGTTTATGAGCCCCAGGCCCTCTTTAGGACCAAGAACAATAGGCTCCAGGCCAACTTGGCCAAGCGCGTCTCTTGCCGGCATGCGTTTGCCGCGAAGCTCGGCTTCACCTTCGCCGAGCATGGTCGCGGTCATGTGCGCAAGCGGTGCCAAATCGCCGGAGGCGCCAACCGACCCCTGTACCGGCACAACCGGCATGACGCCTTTAGCGAGCAGAGCTTCAATCATGGCAACGGTTTGCCACCGTACGCCGGAAGCCCCACGACCTAGCGACAGTAGTTTCAGGACCATCATCAATCGCGTCGTTGCAACATCGAGCGCTTCGCCCACGCCACAACAATGCGACAGGATGAGATTGCGTTGCAGCGTCGCGGTATCGTCGGCGGCGATCTTGATACTGGCAAGTTTTCCGAAGCCTGTATTGACGCCGTAAATCGCTTCGTCACCGGACGCCGCTTTTGCTACAAGATTGGCGGCTGCATCAATTTTTTCCCGTGCTCCCGCATCAAGCACCACAGCGCCGGGCGATCGCCAAACGGTCTCCAACTGCGCCAAAGAAGTCGATCCGGGTGTCAACGTGAAGCTCATGGTCGGCCTCCGGACGCAAGTCCTTCGTAGATGCGGGCATGAAGCGGGTTGAAGCCGATGCGATAGCTAAGTTCGGCGGGATGATCGACGTCCCATATGGCGAGATCGGCACGCTTGCCCGTAGCAATCTGGCCAGCATCTTCCAGTCCAAGGGCCTTGGCGGCATTGCGCGTCACACCGCTCAATGCTTCTTCCGGTGTCATCCGGAACAGCGTACATGCCATATTCATGGCGAGCAGCAACGATGTCAGCGGTGACGAACCCGGATTGCAGTCGGACGCCAGGGCAATTGGGACGCCATGCTTGCGCAGCGCATCGACGGGCGGCAGTTGTGTTTCGCGGACCGTATAAAACGCACCTGGCAGGAGCACCCCGACCGTGCCCGCATCCGCCAATGCCTTCGCATCGTCGTCGGTCGCGTATTCGATGTGATCGGCTGACATTGCCTTGTATTTCGCTGACAACTTGACGCCACCGAGATGGGACAACTGTTCCGCGTGGAGCTTGACGGGCAGGCCAAGAGATTGCGCAGCTTTGAACACGCGTTCAATTTGCTCAGGCGAAAAGGCAATGCCTTCACAAAAGCCGTCAACGGCATCGACGAGGCCTTCTCGGTGTGCCGCCTTGAGAGCCGGGATGCAGACTTCGTCGATATACGCATCGGCCTTGCCGGAATGCTCAACCGGCACGGCATGCGCGCCCAGAAAACTTGTCCTGATACGCAACGAACGTTGCTCTTCGATGGCCCGGGCCGCACGCAGCATGTTCAGTTCGGTGTCTTGGTCGAGCCCATAACCGGACTTGATCTCAAGCGTCGCAACGCCTTCGGCAAGCAATGCATCCACTCTCGGCAATGCCGAGGTCACCAGATCCTCGACGGTCGCCGATCTTGTCGCTTTGACGGTTGAAATGATGCCGCCGCCGGCGCGAGCGACTTCTTCGTAACTCGCGCCTTCAAGGCGCATCTCGAATTCGTTCGCGCGATTTCCGCCATGCACGATGTGCGTATGACAGTCGATCGGTGCCGGAGTAACCAGTCGGCCGCCAAGATCCTGCTCTTCAGCACCCAAGTATTTAGCCGGGATTTCAGTCACCGCACCAGCCCAGGCGATGGTGCCCGCTTCAATTGCGATCGCACCGTTGTCGATCAATCCGTAGGGTCGCCCACCAGATTGCCCGGTCGCGTGATTGTCTTGCATCGTCGCCAAACGCGCATTCGACAACAGCATGAGATCCTCGTTGTATTGGTCAAGATTATCTCTTATATGTCTATACATAAAAATTCGTCAAGCCAGGATTCGCCATGACGCACCTCTTCGCAAGTCAAGCCCTCCTTCCCTATGGCTGGGCGAATAACGTCCTGGTCGAGATCAGCGCCGACGGCACGATTGGCAACGTAACGTCAGCATCACAACCGGTGGCCAATAGTCGAAACGTCGGCATACTGATACCGGCACCCGTCAACGTGCATTCGCACGCATTTCAGCGCGCCATGGCCGGACTGACCGAGCGGCGCGGGCCCGATCCGAGTGACTCCTTTTGGACGTGGCGCCAGTTAATGTTCCGCTTTCTCGATCGGCTGACGCCGGATCACGTCGAGGCGATCGCAGCTTTCGTCCAGATGGAAATGCTCGAAGCAGGTTACGCAACGAACGTCGAATTTCACTATCTGCATCATCAGCCCGGTGGGCACCCGTATGAAAATCTGTCCGAGATGGCTGATCGCATAGTCGCCGCGACCGCACAGACGGGCATCGGCCTGACGCTGCTACCGGTCCATTACCAATACGGCGGATGTGACGAACGCGAACTCGGTCCAGGACAGAACCGCTTCGGCAACGATGTCGAGCGGTACACGACGTTGTTTGAGGGCGCGCGCAAATCACTCGGGCATTTGCCACTTGATAGTCAAATGGGCATCGCGCCACACAGCTTGCGTGCGGTCTCACGGGAGAGTTTGCCGGAACTGGTGGCGCTCGGGCGCGACCAGCCCTTCCATATGCACCTGGCCGAGCAAATTGCGGAAGTCGAGGAAGTGCAGGCCGCATGGGGGAAGCGACCGGTCGAATGGCTGCTGGACAGCATCGACGTCAAGGAGAATTGGTGCCTCATCCACTGCACGCAGATGCTGCCGCACGAAACAATCGGGCTTGCCAAAACCAAGGCGATTGCGGGTCTCTGCCCAATTACAGAATCCAGCCTCGGTGATGGCATCTTTGATGGTGTGCGGTGGTTGGAGAACGGCGGACGGCTGGCAATTGGATCCGATTCAAACATACGAATCTCATTGGCCGAAGAACTCCGCACGCTCGACTACTCACAACGCCTCCGTGACCATTCAAGAGCAGCACTGGCGACGCCTGACAAATCCACGGGCCGTAGATTGTTCGACGAAATACTCCATGGCGGCGCTCAGGCGGCCGGTCGCAACTGCGGTCGCATCGCGCCTGGTACTTTGGCGGACCTGATGGTCTTGGATAAAACGGCCGTTGATCTTGACGGACGCCGTGGCGATACGATCCTTGATAGCCTTATCTTTGCAGGAAGCGATCAAATGATCACTGATGTCTGGTCGGCCGGTCGGCATGTCGTTAAGGAGGGGCAGCACATAGATCATGCTGCCATTGTTGAGCGCTATCGGCGTGCCCTTCGAGATCTGGGAGACGAGATTTGACCGCTTCGGAGATCACGAACTGGCAGGACCTGCAATCGGAAATTCTCAACCGTATCCAATCGCGCCAATGGAAACCCGGCGAACTAATCCCCAACGAAGTCGATCTCGCAAGCGAGTTCGGATGCGCACGGGCAACGGTCAATCGGGCCTTGCGCGCCGTGGCTGATGCAGGACTTCTGGAGCGCCGCCGCAGGGCCGGAACCCGTGTCGCCCTACATCCAGTGCGCAAAGCAACGCTCAACATTCCAATCATCCGACACGAAGTGGAAGCGCGAGGCCAATCCTACACATATGCGCTGATCGGCTTGGAGACGAAAAAGCCTGCGGCCAGCGTACGAGCCCGAATGAGTCTCGATAAAACCGCCACAGCACTCAACGTTCGTGGGCTGCATCTCGCAGATGGCATGCCGTATGTCTATGAAGATCGGTGGGTCAATCTCGCGGCGGTGCCGACAATTAAGACCGCGAACCTTGAGGCCCAAAGCGCAAACGAGTGGCTGGTTGCAAACGCACCGTTCACCGAGGGTGACATCGCTTTTTCCGCTGCCAAAGCTGATGCCGTCGTCGCTGAAATCATGAGTGTCGATCTAAACGAAGCGCTCTTCGTCATCGAACGCAGCACATGGAACAACGGCACGTCGATCACATCAGTCAGGCTCACTTTTGCGGCCGGCTACCGGATGCACACGACGTTGTAGGGCCCGGCAGATCAAATCGATTGCAGAACCTCAAAGGCAAATACCTGTGCCAACAAGGTATCAGCGTTCTGTGGTGTGGCATCGAATCGTCCGGATGCGCCAGCCTTGCGCCACTTACCGGCATCTTCAAGTTCCCGCACCTTGGTCTCAAAAACGTCACCCAGATACGTGCTTCCGGCCGACAGAACCGTCGGACATTCTTGCTCAACCGATTGAGGCGCTGTCACCGCGCGGGCGTCGAAGCATCGAAGACCTGGCCACAGATTGGCGCAATCTTGATGAGCGCATTGACAACGTCTCCGCCGAGATCGGCGCCATCAAATAGCCGGACAACGTCCGCACACGCCTGATGAGTGCGCCGGGCATCTCCTCGCCCGAAGTGGTTTGACGTCCTGGACTCGACGGAGCCGATTACTGTGGATCTGACTTTGGGACCTATTGTAACTCGAAGGACGCCCAAGCCAAAAAGCCCGCACCTTCAGTCGTTTTTCTGGCAGACAAGCCGCTACCATCAAAGATTTCCACGGCTGCATACTGGCCGGCGTTCAGCTTGCCCCATCGCTCGGTCGCGCCACCGGCTTTGGTCAGATATAGCTCAACAAAGATATCGCCCGTGTTGTGGACAAACACGACATCTGGTTTCGCCGTTGGCGGAACTATCTCCAAGTCCGGATTTACACCGACTTCGGCTGAGCCCGCTGGGATTTGCACGCCAAGTGTTTTTCCCGTGAGCTCTTTAACACC
Source organism: Hyphomicrobiaceae bacterium (assembly GCA_049116495.1). Taxonomy (GTDB): domain Bacteria; phylum Pseudomonadota; class Alphaproteobacteria; order Rhizobiales; family Hyphomicrobiaceae; genus CAJQQK01. The sequence continues at coordinate 6,091 of JAGDYV010000145.1, forward strand.
GACCGAATTATCGTTCGCGATTTTCATGCCTTGCATCCAATTAAACCTCTCCAGTTTGATCGTCCGAGCAACTGACCACAATCAGCCTGAACGGTTTCGGAGGAGTACATTTATCTTCAGTTCATTTTTTCTCGGAGCTAGGACCAGAGGGCGCGAAGCCACCATCACACGATCGCTGCGGTGAGACACCTGGACACTATTGGACCTGCCGGAGGCAGTCATCGGCGCGTGCATGTGCGGTTCTCCAAATAGCAGGATGCACCTTCTAAAGGCAGGCAACGATGCTATCGGCTTGCGAAGACTAGCAATTTTATCTTCAGATAATTGAACGAAACACAGCCAATCACGAATCTGAGGTGTGAGCTTAAATCTTCTCCGACGCACCAATGAAATCAGATAATTATTGAATTCATCGTTCCTACAATCACCGTATAGGTAGCCTCCTAGGTAACACATGCACGTGTTATGAGGTGTTAGGTTTCACTTTCTTATACCTTCCCTCTTCATCCATAGAACCTGAAACAACGGTTTGCCCCAGTGGCTGAGGTCTCTTGGTCGCGATCATCCAATAGCTTAAATTGATCAAAACTAAACGTCGCACGGTCATTTCGGCGATGTGGTGAGGTGGCCGATCGTGTGCAGCGATCACGGCAGAGGTCATCCGACAAGCGGACGACAGATACTCGCCTTGAAACTTTCTGGGACCGGCCAGCAACGACCATTTGTAGTCTCCGGCGATGAGTGTAAAGTCGTGCAAGATTAGCATCTTGTATACTGACACAACGATGATGGAGCCCGCCGGTGCGCCTATACGGTTTTCTGACAATTTCCTGCCTAGTCGTTTCCATCCCGTCCCTGGCACAGGAGTTGGAGAAAAAACCGCCAACGCTTTTCGTCAACTGCAATATCTTCGATGGCACCTCCGAGGCACTCGCCAAAAACGGGCGGGTTCTTGTCGAGGGGCGTCTCATCAAGAGCGTAGGCGGAGTAGAACTCAAAGCTGCTAAGCGAGCTAAAGTCATTGACTGCGCGGGCCGAACGATAATACCCGGACTGATCGACATGCACTGGCATTCTGCTTACGCAACCATTGCAATGCAGTTAGGCCTAAACTCCGATCACGCATATCATCTACTTCTCGGTGCCAAGGGCAATACAGAGGCATTAATGCGTGGCTTCACCACCGTGCGTGACGTGGGTGGCAACGTATTCTCCTTGGCGAAATTGACAGATGCCGGTGTCTATGCAGGCCCGCGTATCTTTCCTTCTGGCCCAGCAATAAGCCAGACCTCTGGCCATACTGACTTCCGGCCCCCGACAGCCGTTCCAGCCGATGCAACGATGCCGCTCGTCTATATGGAGCGTGTCGGACACGTAATGGTCGCCGACGGTGTGCCACAAGTTCTAAAGCGAACACGTGAAGCACTACGGATGGGTGCGACCCAGATCAAAATCAATTCGGGAGGTGGCGTTTCCTCAACTTTCGACCCGCTCGATGTAACGCAGTTTACGTTTGAAGAAACCAAGGCAGCAGTTCAAGCTGCGAAGGACTGGAACACCTACGTTGCCACCCACACGTTTACGGATTTTGCGACGCGACGAGCGCTTGAAGCTGGCGTTGTCAGTATTGAGCACGGCCATCTCTTGAGTGAGAAAACGCTTCAATTGATGAAGGAAAAAGGTGCCTTCTTGAGCATGCAGCCGCTGCTGGACGATGAAGATGCCATTCCCTTCCCCGAGGGCTCATTCAGCCGACAAAAGTACATCCAAGTCACGGAGGGCACAGATCGAGTCTACAAACTGGCAAAGAAAGTCGGCGTAAAAGTTGTTTTTGGAACCGATACCTTGTTCGATCAGGCACTAGCAGCAAAACAGGGTAAAGTACTAGCCAAACTCGGCCGTTGGTTTTCACCAGTTGAGGCCTTACGACAGGCAACATCGACCGCAGCGGAACTACTCGCTCTGTCAGGCCCGAGGAGCCCTTATAGAGACGGACCACTGGGTGTGATTAAACCAGGCGCCTATGCCGACTTGATCATAGTGAACGGCAACCCGTTAGAAGATTTGAGTCTTATTGCCAATCCCAAGAAGAATTTCGCCCTGATCATGAAGGACGGAAAAGTTTACAAGAATTCGTTCAACTAGACCGTTACAAAATGGTTTGATGCCATCAAGGAAGTCCGGTCCGGTTCAACTGCTGCCTGTCGTCGCGCACTGATGACGACAGCTTATCACTCAGAGGCCACCCGTCTGAGAACGAAGCGCGACAGCGGTTGCGAGGCTCAACTAACAATACGATGGATGCGACCCCGATTATCCAATAGGTCGTCATTGCGACACGGTGTGTTGGACGAGGACAAATCATAGAGGCTGCCAGAGCCGGAGAAAATCATTCCGCGACATTATTCGACGGTCAGCCATCAATTTCGGGTTGATGTAGCAATGCGCGAAATGGAGATTAAAGCGTCTGCCGCGCTAAGCTGTTGAGCATTGCACTTCCGCTTATCCTTCAGCTTCGATCCTCCTGTGCTCAGACTGGAATTCTCAGTCGTGGGTCAGGATGGGACATCAGCACGTCAACATTTGCGTGTGGTTAGGGTCAAGCAGTATCGAAACATGGACCTTAAGAAAATGCCTGACATCGCCTCGGTTTGGGGAAATATCTGGGACAACGACGGTAAGCAGCCATGGGAGGGTGGGCCCCGCTCAAGGCGCGTTGCTGCTGGTGAGATCATTGGTGCTCGGGTCTACGAGCTTCCACCTCGCGCCACGGGAGGCCTCTATCACTTTCATCACGGGCATGAAGAGTTGATCGTCGTCCTGAAAGGAACGGTCACGCTTCGTACACCTGATGGTGAGTGTGATCTCACAGAGGGCAGCGTAGTGCTGTTTCCGAGAGGTGCTCAAGGGGCCCATCAAACCATCAATAAGACCGATCATCCAACGCGGCATCTGATCACCGGAAACATCGCCACTCCCGATGCCGTCGAATATCCTGACTCGGGGCAAATATCTGTGATGGCCAAAACAATTTCCCAGACGGGCGAGCCCTTGTTTCACTTCTCGAAGATTGACCCTGAGAAATGACCGCCTTGGGTAGAGGACGGAAAAGTTCAGCACAAGCAGGTCAGGTTCGCTGTGCCCTCAGCTTCGAGCATGTTCTGCTCAGGACACAGTCTTCCGCCTTGCGCCACAACCGGAAATGGACAATTCCGGCTAAGGCCGTTCATGCCTCGGTTGATAGAACCCGACGGTTGCGCCCCCCGGCAATTTGAAAGATGAAAGCAGGCCCCAGCCTTCATCGTCAACTTCACTGCTCAAGACACCAGCCTCTGACAACTGGCGACGGCAATCTTCAATGTTGTCGCACATCAAATAAAGTTCGTGAGCATCAGATTTTTCGTGTGGATGGAACGCAACTTCGGACGGTGGTAATGCGAAGATCAACCACCCACCACCAACATCTACGTTTGGGAGATTCAGCACATCTGCAAAAAACTGCCGATCAGCCTCAGCGTCAGTTGAATAAATGATTACGTGTGCACCATTGAACAAAGCTGATCTCCCTAGTCTGAGCCATCCTATTTGCCGATCGGCTGCAGGTCTGAGCATACCTTGACACCGGAACGGTTATACTCGGTTTGTGTTGTTCATGATCGGGCCAACAACACACGTAGCTCTTATTGAGATAGTGGTTTCCTGCAAGCGCCGATCAAAGCTCCCATAGTCCATGCTGAATGCCACCCAAGAAATAGATGGCGAACTTTCCTTGCCCGGGAATTTCAGTCGCGCGCATGGCAAACACCGCACCGGCCGCTTCGGCTGTTTCTGACGCCGCATCTATGTCGGCGACCCCTAGATAGGGCCGCACCACCGGAGCTTCGTCGTCCCGCAAGGGGGCTCGGACACCGATCCGTCCGCCACCGTCCAACATGGCGATGCGGGCATTACCTAGCCCCGCTTCTGGCGGACTGAAGCTCACGCTATGTTGGGCCGCCAAAGCCGCGCAAGTCGCATCAACCTCGGAGGTGACGATCTCAAGATACTGAACCGAAATTGCATCTGTCATAGCTTCGCCTCCCAGCCAGCAAGGCACCCGTTCATCACAAATTGCACCCGCAAAAAAGTCGGCAACAGGGCAAGACCCCATTGGCCGTTACCTGACAATGTTGGCAGCAATGAAACCGCTACTCCACACCAACACGATCGCCGCCGGAGTGGCAACAAGCGCAAACCCTTCTGAGATGCCGCCGGCGCCGGCGTTGTTCTCGGGAATTATTCGCCAGCCTTTGAGTTTCTCTATAGCCTCGGCGATAGCGCGCCCTTGCGTATCGGTGCCACCGCCTGCGCCAAAGCCGATCCAAAGCTTGATCGGGCCTTTCGGTTTCCACTCCGCCATTGCAGGGCCGGAGACAAGTGCGACCGCTAGTGCGGCGCTTATCATCAATCGCTTCATGTCGGCACTCCCAAGTTCGGTTACGAGACTACAGTTGATCGGTCGCCATTTTCTATTCGTAACCAGTTGAATGTTCGGCGATCTCGATTGGACGGTGCCCTGGCGGCAATTCAAATCTTTGGAAGAGGATCGATTCATGATCGAACGAATAACTCTTGATGTCCCACACGCAACCAATTGTGCCGGTTGCCAACGTTAACTGCACGCAAGCATCGTCGCTCAATGCACGGCAACCAAGCCGATGCTCCAAATTCAACGTCGGCAGATTGAAGCGCTCGGCAAGCGTGCGATGGAAGGACGATCCATGGAGTTCTTCAATGGGCAGGTTCAACAAGTGGCGTCCGAATTTGAAAGCGACATAGACAGTATTGAACGCAGGTGGATCCTGTTCGGCCCAAACCAGTCGATCCACTCGAACAAATTTCTTCGCAGACGATGTATCCTGCCAGGGACCTGTTGAGCTATCGACGGAAACGCCCAGCACTCGAGTGAAGGGAAGCAGCACTTCCCCAGTGGTCGGATCTTTGAAACGATAGATCCGGACCTCAGGCGCCTGAGAACGACGGTCAGCGATGAACGTGCCCGTTTTTCGGCTGCGCACGACCAAACCGCGATCCGCAAGTTTCGAAAGTGCTTTCTGAACGGTGCCGAGACTGACAGGCAGACGCTGCGAAAGTTCTGTTTCAGTCGGCACGCGTTCGCCCGGGCGAAATTGGCCCGAGTGTATGCATCGTGTGAAGGCTTCAAGCACGCAAACATGCTTTGGTGCGCGTGACGTCTTCGCTTCTTCAGCAACGTATTCGACGAGCGTGTTCAGTGCGATCTGTGACATGCAATTCTTGCCGTCCTAAGTGCCGCGAGGGCCAGAATCCTTTACAATGCTGTTTAATTCAATTTACTCTATAGTATATGAGATTGATCAGCTGGCAAGCCTTGGTTGATCTAGTTTGCCATATCAGGGACCGCGGACTGCCAAACGAGAGGTATAAGAAATGAAGTTGACGCTCCTTGGAACAGGTACGCCCGCACCATCCCTCAATAGGGTAAGTTCAGGTTATCTTCTTGAGATCGGAGACGATGTCATTGTGCTGGACCATGGCCCTGGCGCAGCTCATCGATTGCTGGAGGCGGGCCACAGCCCGGTGAACGTTACCCACGCCTTTTTCACGCACCTGCATTTTGACCACATCGTCGATTACCCACGCCTTGTATTGCAACGTTGGGATCACGCAGCGGGACACAAGCCTGAGCTTCAGGTTTACGGACCCGCTCCCATCGCGCGATTGACCGATCAGTTGTTTGCCGACGGCGGCATTTACGATCTGGATCTAACGGCTCGCACAAATTTCCAAGCCAGTTTGGATGTCTATGAAGCCCGTGGAGGCGTGATGCCTCGCGTGCGGCCACTACCGAACGTGAAGGAAGTGGTGGTTGGCGAAACAATCGAGGGTGCCGGCTGGAAAGCAACCGTCGGTCAGGCCGTTCACTTCCAACCGTATCTCGAATGCCTTGCCTATCGGTTTGAAAGTGATGCGGGCGTCGTCGTTTACTCTGGTGACAGCGGTGGTGTACTGGACAGCATGATCGAGCTCGCAACGGACTGCGACGTGCTCATCCACATGTGCCACTTTATGGTGGGGACGGAACCGAATGAAGCTTTCAGACGGACACAGGGCGGCCATCTGGACGTGGCTGAAATCGCCAAGCGGGCCAGAGCGAAGACGCTTGTCGTGACGCACATGCCGGCGTCATTGGATGAGCCGGGCGTTCTGGAAAAAATGGTTCATGAAATGCATGGCATCTATGACGGTAATATTATTGTCGGCCGGGACTTGCTTGAGGTGCCGGTCAAACTTGGTCAGTCGGGACACTTCGACTAATGGGAGGCCTCCATGGTGAGACTAGAACCCGATACAATGCTTCTTGAGATCGGTAAGCTCGCCGTTGACCAAGCCGAGATCAAAGATCGAACTGCGTTCTTTGACGTGGCTGCTTCGACCGCTGCCACAATCATCGGGCACAGACTGTTCACGATCATGGCCTTCCATGAGCAGACCATGGAAGTCGAGCGATTGTATTCAAACCAACCGGATGCTTATCCAGCGGGTGGTCGCAAGAAAAAACGTGATACCGACTGGGGACGGCAGGTGCTCGAAAACGGCAAGCCATTTATCGGCAGATCCGCTGACGACATCCGTGAACATTTCAATGACTATGAAGTCATACTCAGCCTCGGCCTCGAAGCCATTCTCAACATGCCAATCAGACTTGGCGGCAAGACCATCGGCACGATGAATTTGCTGGATGAGGCTGACTATTACTGCGAGACCGACATTGTTTCAGCTCAGTTGATAGCCGGGTTGATAGGTGCTCGATTGGCGGAATAGAGGCGAGCACCTAATCGGGTGGTTCTGGTCAGACAATTCGTTTGCGCGTCCACTGTGGGTCATTGATGCGACCGCTGGACAACAGCCAATCGCGACGCGGCGCAAGTCATGCGAGATTGCCTTTCACCGATGCCAGAAGACTATCGGCGCCTTTCGCCAGCAGAGCTGTGTCGGACCCGCAGGCAACGAACGTGAAGCCATTATTCAGAAGTTTTGCAGCAAACGCCGCATCCAATACCAGGGTCCCGACCGGCACGCCGTTCGCGATCAAGGCTTTCGCCGCCGGCATGATCAGATCCCAGACTGTGGAGTCCATCGGTTTACCCAACAGCCCGATGTCGGCGGCGATATCCGCCGGCCCGAAAAACACACCATCAACCCCGTCAACCGCGCCAATGTCGAGAGCTTTCTCAACCGCAGCCTTGGTTTCCAGCTGGACCAGCACGGCCGTCTCGTCTTCGACCCGGGCGAAGTAGTCGCTCGTGCGCCCGAACGCGTTGGCTCGCGTCGATCCACTGACGCCCCTGATGCCGCGTGGCGGATATCGAGTGGCAGCGACGGCCTGCTCGGCTTCTTCGACGGATTGCACCATAGGGAACAGCAAACCGGGCGCGCCGATGTCGAGCAAGCGCTTGACCTTGACGGCATCGTTCCAGTCAGGACGCACAATCGACAAGGTATCACTTGCGGCAAACACCTGAAGTTGGCCAAGCACGGACGACAATTCGCCCGGTGAATGCTCCATGTCGAGCAGCACCCAGTCATAGCCGGCAGGCGCGACCACGTCGGCCGCGAAGCTGCTGCTCAAGCTGACCCACAGTCCGATCTGTTTTTTGCCGGACCGGATGGCCTGTGTGAACGGGTTTGGTGCAAGCTTCATATCACGGCCTTTTCGACGAAGGGTTCGTTCTTCTCGATGCGCTCATAATTGAAAGGTGTGAGATCAAACGCACGGAACTCACCATAGGTAATCAGCTCTGCCGTCCCGCGTCCCATTGCCGGAGACTGTTGGAAGCCATGACCGGAAAAACCGTTGACGAATATAAAGTTCTCAACTTGTGTGTGCCGTCCCAAGATCGCGTTCTGGTCGAACGTATTGAACGCGTAATGACCCGCCCACGAGTTGGTCAGTTTGATCGCTTCGAACTGAGGAATACGGTTAGCAATGATCGGCCAGACCTTTTCTTCCCAGATCGAGTGATCCTGCTCGAAATCATCGTAGTCGACGGCCGGGTCGATATCGGGCGGGCAACCGGCAAGGTAGTAGGTGCCGTCCGTGCGCATGTGAACGCCGGTCGGATCAATGGTCAGCGGCAAATCACGATCCAACGGCTGTTCTGCGTCGAAAATAAAGGTATAGCGCTTGCGTGGCTCGACAGGGATTTCGATACCGGCCATGCGAGAGGTCAGCACAGCTCGTGGTCCGGACGCATTGACGACCTTGCTGCAGGAAATCACATCGCTGGATTTCAACGTGACGCTCTCCACACGCGTGCCGCTTGCATTCTTCGTCATGGCGACAACTTCGTTGGTGAGATATTCAGCACCCTTTTCGCGGGCCGAACGCTTCCACCAATCGAACAAGGTATTGCCGTCGAAATATCCTTCATCGATGAGGTTGTGATTAGCGCCAACGATGTCATCGGTCTTGTAGAACGGGTAGTCGCGTTTGATCTCTTCAGGCGTCATGTGCTTCGTTCCGGCTCCGCACTCGGCCTGGATCTGTTGCGCTTCCTTCAGCACGTCAGCAAAAGCCTGGTTGTCGGCGAGATACATGTAGCCATAGCTTTGCAGCGCAAGCTTCGGCACGCGCGGGTCGCCCCCCATGAATTCCTGAAAATTCTTTACGAACTCCGCGGCAAACTGCGAGATCTGGACATTGATCTTGGCCGAAAACTGTTGGCGCATGCACGAGTTAGTGTGTGCCGTCGAGGTGAACTCATATGTCGGATCTTTCTCCACAACCAGGACCGAGCCGTTGAAGTCAGGGTTGTTGGTCAGGAACCAGGCAACAGACGAGCCGTACATCGCACCACCGACGATGACGACGTCGTAACTGGTCTGCTTGGGCGTTTCGAGTTTTTGGCTCATGAGAGTTCCTTTCCGTGCTTTACTGCATCAAGGACTGCGGCAACCTCGGCATCGCTCAGACCATAGTCCCTCTTTGCAATGTCTTCTGAAATGTAGCCACGTGCCAGATCCTGTTTGACGAGAGCGACATCGCGTTCGCTGGCGTTGCCATATCCGGCTCCACCGGGAAAAGCGAGCATGACGCGCCGGCCATGCGGAACAAACTGTTTGCCTTTACCTTTCATCGGTTCCTGGTCATCCCTGGCGATGGTGGTTGGCGCACCAGCTGCGCCGCCTTGCCGTCCTCTGGCAGGATAATCGACGCGGTCGAACATTGCCTGAAAGTCGAACTCATGGCCCTCGACGGCACCAACTTCCATGTATTGGCCGAGCCCACCACGGTATTTGCCTGAACCACCACTGTCAGGTCGCAATTCCTTTCGCCAGATGATTACTGGACCGGTCTGTTCTGTCGCCTCGATTGGCATGGTCATGACGCCTGACGGAAAGGCCGTTGCGTTCAATCCGTCCAATGTCGGTCGCGCGCCTGAGCCGCCTGAGTTGAATGTCAAAACCTCCGCCCGGCGGGCGGTGTCCGGTGCAGCTTCATCCGTGCGTGGACGCAGCGAAACCTGGAAGTTACAAAGCGTCCCCGCGCCTTCCGCGGGAACCGTATCGGGCAGTATCTTATCGAGCGCATTGTAGACAGTGTCCGGCAGCATGTGCCCGATGATATGGCGCAACGCGACCGGTGCCGGATGCAATGCATTAACGATCGTGTTTTCCGGTGCGCTGATCTCGAACGGCGCCAGCGATGCCGCATTGTTCGGGATCTCTGGTGCAATCGCGCACTTCAATGCGTAGCAGGTGTAAGCCTTAGTATAGACGAGCGGAACGTTGATGCCTTTCTTGTCGACACCGGATGTGCCGGCGAAATCGCAGACAATTCGATCTTCCTGGATTTCCAACTTCACCTTCAACTCGATCGGCTTATTAAAGCCGTCGATTGTCATTGCGCCATTCGCCGTCTTGCGCGGCAACGCTGCGATGCGCTCAAGCGTGGCAAGACGGGAGTTGTCGAGAATAAAGGTCGCGATATCGGTTAAGTCGGTGAGTTGGAATTCCTTCATCATGTCTATGAGGCGGCGATGACCGACTTCGTTACAGGTGGCGAGTGCGTAGATGTCACCGACCAATTGATCAGGCTCGCGGGTGTTGCCACGCACGAACTGGATCATGGTCTGATTGACGATGCCGCGATCGATGAACTTCATGATCGGAATGTAGAGGC
>JAGDYV010000146.1:0-3981 GCA_049116495.1 Hyphomicrobiaceae bacterium
ATGGATGCGCTGCCGATCCATGAGGCAACTGGCCTGCCACATGCGTCGAAAATCGCGGGCAAGATGCATGCCTGCGGGCACGACGGGCATACGGCGATGTTGCTGGGGGCGGCGCAATATCTGGCCGAGACCCGCAATTTCGATGGCCGCTGTGTGCTGATTTTCCAGCCCGCCGAAGAAGGCGGCGGCGGTGGTCGTGTGATGATTGAAGACGGCATGTTCGATATGTTCAACTGTCAGTCTGTCTGGGGCCTGCACAACTGGCCCGATCTGCCACTAGGTACATTCGGTGCGCTCGACGGCCGGGTGATGGCGGGCCTCGATTACTTTGACATTTCCGTGCGGGGGCAGGGCTCACATGCGGGTATGCCCCACCAGGGGGTCGATACCGTTCTCGCCGCCGCCCACATCGTCACAGCACTGCAGAGTGTGCCTGGCCGCAATGTCTCGCCCCATGATACTGCTACCATCGGCGTCTCGATGTTTCGAGGATCTGACGCTTATGTGGTGATGCCCGATGAGGCGGTGATCGGCGGATCGGTGCGTTATTTTGATCCGAAAGTCCGCGAGTTGGCAGAGTCACGCATTCGCACGCTGGCAAGTAGCATTGCCTCCGGCTTCGGCTCAGAGGCGGTGATTGACTATCGGGTGAATTACCCGCCGACAGTGAACGCTACTGAGCAGACCTCGATCGCCGCTGACGTCGCAAGCCAATTAGTTGGCCCCGATTGCGTCGTTCGAGAGCACGATCCATGTATGGCGGGTGAAGACTTCGCCTTCATGCTGCAGGCACGTCCTGGTCACTACATCTGGATGGGGACGGACCATCCCGACCACTTGTCGGGCAAGCTCCACTATCCGGACTATGACTTCAACGACGCGGCGATCCCGATCGGCATCGGCTATTGGCTGGCGCTCGTTGACCGTTTGCTGCCAACCAACTGAGTCCGAGCAATGGTCGGTACAGGTTTTTGAGCGGCCTGCCCCGGAAAGTTCGACTCGAGCATGTTTGGTCCACTTCGTGGGTTGCTCCGGTTGTACTGGTACTGTGGTGGTCACTCACCCTATTATCCCATCTATTTCATAGGCAAATTGAGTACATCGTGTCCGCTAGTCGCGGGCATCGCTGCCGTCATGCTGCAGCGCAACCCACTCACCAAAATAACCCACTCCGGAACAATTCGCGCCCAGATGATCCGATCTACGGTTACGATTGCGACTTGGCTTTCGGCGGTTTCGTGCGAGTCCCTTGCTCCGATTGTTGCGCTTTCTGGCCCTGGAACTGGGGTTAGCTGATTTCGCAATCGATGGCATGCCTAGTGCCATCGGAGGGTGGCGCACAACGCCACTGCTCTGGCGTTCGGCAAACAAAGGCATGGATACTGGTACGGGTTTGACGATGAGTTTCGGGCGCGACTTGGTCTTGTCGGAAACCACAACTGCCTTCGGCACGCTCTGTTATAACTTGGCCGAAGCCAATAGATGTCCCAATCGAGACTGAGCGATGCGCGTTTTCAGTTCGTCGGATTGCACGGGACGATGTTGTACACTTTGAATTTTGGCTCGTTCTGTCACGATGCCAGAGCCAGCGAGTACATGAGCATTGATCTGTGCCAACCCAAAGAGACCAACACATATCGCGAGGAAGAGAGCAAGTCGAAGCATAGATACTCCATTTGTTTGCGCGCGCAACTCAACGACCGAGATGGAAATCGCAAACTAACAAAACGGATCTGCAACGACGCCAACAAGTAGAATTCTCAGGTCTGTCAGCACTGTGCAAATGCGTTTGTCGAGCTAACGTTAGATATTGAATTGTTGAAACAGACTTGCCCACAAATGCCGCATCCACTGCACTGAAACGGTTGAATTTGATTGCGTACCAATGTCACCGTTGGACGGCACGAAACCCGAGTTGTTCGAGAATGGCAGGCATCTGGCAGCGTGGATCGGCATCGCGCCGGAAAACGATTCGATGGGCGGCAAGCCGAAGCAGAAGGGGCTTTGCAAGAAAGGCGGCCGCTATTTGCGCGCGCTGCTAATCAACGACACAATGGCCATCGTGCGCCAGGCCAGGATGCGGACCGACAAGTACCCATGGGTCGCACGCCTACTCACTCGCATGTCGTCCAAGCAGGCGGCGATCGCGATCGCAAACAAGACCGCCCTGATCGCTTGGGTCCTCATGGTGCGTGGCGGCGTCTGCAAGCCTGGCCATAGGCCACCCGCGTATCGCGGCACACTACCGCCTGTTGCCGGGTAGTTCAAATGCTCGGCAATGGCGGATAAAGACCGTGATTGCGATGGCACAAAGCAGATCGCCGAAAGGCGTTTCGGTTGCGGAGGTGCTGACGGCATGATGTCGATCGGTCGGTCGTCGAGGTGGGAGAACCTTTTTTGGGTCACGGGCTTCGAGCCCAGGAGTTTGATCAAGACCCGTTTCGCGAACGACATCAGGACCAGCAGTCGCGGATGATGGCTGCATCAACAGGCCAGACACATGATCCAACCCGATCATCGTCAATTTTCCAATTTCGCATCGCAACAACGATACCCCCCGCGATAAGCGGTCCTAAACATCTGCAGCATCGCTGAGGCCAGCGAGCGTCGCTAAGATGCAACAATAAAAGAATGAAGCCTTTTAAAGGGCTTCGCGAGCCCAAATCGGGATATGGTGACATTGTGCATGAAGTGATTCGCGACGGATGGATTGGCGCACTGCAGAAATGACTTGGTGAATACCTCGCGGCTTCCCACTGCTTTGACCTCCAGAAGTCTGCCACACAGGAGTGTTCCACAATGTCAATTCCAGCCAGACTCCTGACCGGTTACAACCGCTTTCGTAGCATGAGATATCCTCAGGAAGCCGCACTCTACGAAACGGTTGCCTTGCATCACTCTCCGAGCATCATGGTAATCGCCTGTGCTGATAGTCGGGTCGATCCGGCGACTATTTTCGCGGCCCGGCCGGGTGAACTTTTCGTGGTACGCAATGTAGCGGCCCTCGTGCCGCCATACGAAGAAACGGGTACCTATCATGGTACGTCAGCAGCTATTGAATATGCGGTGACAGCCCTGGAGGTGGAGGACATTGTTGTGTTGGGCCACGGCATGTGCGGTGGTGTTGAAGCAGCACTGAGGTCGTCAGACAACGCCGAGATTGGGCGTTTTATTGGTCCTTGGGTCAGCCTACTCTACAACGACCGAGATAGTGTGAAGTCCACTATGGCTCGTGAAACTGCCCAGGAGCAGCAGCGGGCCCTGGAACGATTGACGATTAAGCGATCGCTATCAAATTTGATCACGTTCCCATTTGTGGCATCCGCACTTAACGAAGAGAAACTGTCCTTGCATGGCGCTTGGTTTTCAATCGCGGAAGGCCAACTCCATTGGCTGAACAAAGACACCCAAAACTTTGAGAAGGTCGGCAGCTAGGAATCGAGCTCACGACCGCTTTGCGAATGAGCGTCGATGACGTGATCGGAACATGCTGCGACTGCTGGCGGCCGCTTGGTGGCCCAACCCGGAAAGGGCCAGTACGAGAATATCAGGTCCGCTTATTGGGGGCTTACTGCCGCGCTAGTGCGATCCTTGACAAGCGTACTCGGCTCAATCCCGCAAAACGATTGCCGACGTCCGGCGCACTACCTGCTCGGCCATCGCCAGCACGTGCGGTCGGACGTCGCCACCTATGCGAGAGTTCCCAAGGAAGGTCGCACTTGAACTCGGTCAACAACCGCCGCTGCAGCTTTATTGAGTGGTAATAGGGCAGCGCGAAGTGCAGATCGTCGACATCGTCAGACGATTATTCATCAGCTTGAAAGTGCCAGTAACTATAAGCGGACACGCGCGATCGCCATGCACACCAAAATCTGAAATGTTACAACTGGCTTGCGGCAATGGTGCGGCAACACCGAAAACCAGCGCAAAGCAATAGCAATCTAAGTCATTGAAATCATTGGTTGCGGGGGTAGGATTTGA
>JAGDYV010000147.1:0-2339 GCA_049116495.1 Hyphomicrobiaceae bacterium
TCGGGTCGGAGACCTTCATCATTGTTGCCTTGAGGTGCAACGAGAACAAGGCGCCGGGGTTGGCCTTCGCATCGGCAACCTGCTCACTCAGGAACGCCCGCAGCGCTTTCGCGCTCATGAACGTTGCATCGACAATTTCGCCGTCAATCAGCGGCGTCGCAGGCTTGAGAACGGTCACGTTGCCATCTTTGGCGGCGAATTCGATCCGTGCATCACCGGCCTGCGCGGCCGAAATCGTTGTCGACTTTTCATTCGAGAAGAAATCTCCGCCCGACATCATGGCGACGTGGGTCTTAGAGTCACTTGTCCACGTCCCCATCGAATGAGGGTTCTTTTTGGCAAACTCCTTTACGGCCTTTGGTGCCCGGCGGTCAGAGTTGCCTTCTCGCAGCACCGGGTTCACCGCACTGCCCTTGACGCGATCGTAGGCCGCCTGGATCTGCCGCTCGGCGTCGTCCTGGGGATCTTCCGGATAATCCGGCAGCGCATACCCCTTGGCCTGCAGTTCGGCAATGACCGCCTTGAGCTGCGGTATCGACGCTGAGATATTCGGCAGTTTGATGACATTCGCGCCTGGCGTTTTGACCAGTTCACCGAGTTCAGCCAGGTCATCCGGCTGGCGCTGATCGGGCTTCAGATGATCGGGAAACTGCGACAACACGCGGCCGGCCAGCGAAATATCCTTGGTGCCAACGGAAATGCCGGCCGGCGCCGTGAACGCGCGAATGATCGGCAGAAATGAACCGCTTGCCAGCTCCGGGGCTTCGTCAACCTTGGTGTAGATAATGTCAGTCATTCTGGGCTCCATAGCGTGAAAGGTCTCAGCCCGGTCGCACGGCCGGACGGCGGGGGTGCCCGCGGGATGTGTTGGATCGGATCAATAGAGAATTTTGCGCCGCGGGCAAAGGGGACGGGGCGCCGCTATCGGATAACTTGCCAGCTGGGCGCCAACGCGCGGCCCTGAATGGCGTTCCCAAGGCCATTCCCGACGCCTTTTGTTCAAACGAACGTGTGATGCAGGTGATGCACCGTCGACGTATCCTTGGTCGATTTTTCGGAGATGCCCACGATGAGCCGCACGTCACTTGCTATTTTGGCATGTTTATCAATGATATTTGCCGTTTCCAGCCAGGCAAACGCTGACGGTAAATACGCGCGTTGGGCGGGTGGCGATGTGCAAATCAGAGGTTATGACACGACAGCCTACTTCCAGGCCGGCCAACCAGCCAAAGGCAAATCCGGCAACGTTGTCACGTGGAAAGGCGGCACCTGGCACTTCGGTACGGCGCAACAAGCAGCATTGTTCAAGGCATCACCGTCCAGGTTCACGCCGCGGTTCGGGGCCTATTGCACGGGCGGGCTTTCACAGCGCCACGTGGTGAACGGCAATCCAAAAATTTGGCGCATGCATAAAGGGCGGCTCTACATGTTCTATGCCCATGCCGGCGCCCGCCGCTTTGACAAAAACCCCGAAGGTGTCATTGCTGCGGCTCGCGCCTACGCCAAAACGGTCGGGATCGTTGAGAATTAGAGCTCTTCTGGCCTGATGAAACCCATGATGGCAATCAGTCCCCGTCGTTCTGAGCAAGGCGCAGGACCGTAACGCCCTGGCCGTCCTTGAGGGTTAATTTCACACCATCACGCAGAAACAACCGGGCTTTCTGAAGCGCGCCCAGGAACGCCGCCTCGCGCTTCATGATGACGGGTGGACAGGCTTTTCGCGTACTGCCGAGCGGGCCGATCGTCAAATTCACGGCATCAACCTGATACTTCCCGAAAAAGCTGTTGCAGCCGCCATGGCCTTCAATTTTGTCATTCGCCTCAAAGCGAATGAACAGCTCGTTGTCCGCCGGGAGCCCGTCGCCGACAATCTCGGTTGGTCGCCACGCGCTGCCGGCCAATGGGTGCGCACCAGCCATCACCACCCCCACCGCCATGGCCGTGGTGACCGTGAAGGCGGCCACCAACCAATAGCTTCTATGCGTCCACATATGGCCAACTCCATCAGTCCGACCATGGCGCCCGGTGCTCTAACGCTCAAACCGCTTGAACTTGATGCGGTGTGGTTCAACCGCGGCATCGCCCAAACGTCGCTTTTTGTCCTCTTCATAGTCGGCGAAGTTGCCTTCAAACCATTCCACGTGGCTATCGCCTTCAAACGCGAGGATGTGCGTTGCGAGCCGGTCCAGGAAGAAGCGATCGTGGCTGATCACGACGGCGCAGCCGGCGAAATCTTCCAAGGCGCTCTCGAGCGCCGACAAGGTTTCGACGTCAAGGTCGTTGGTCGGTTCATCGAGCAGCAACACGTTGCCACCCTCTTTGAGCAAGCGCGCCATGTG
>JAGDYV010000148.1:0-10382 GCA_049116495.1 Hyphomicrobiaceae bacterium
ACCAGGTCTGGCTCGACAAGTAGTCCGATTAGATCACTGCCGGTGTCCGCATCGGCAGTGATCGTATGCTTTCTTTGATGCTATATTTTTTATTCGTCATATTCAATACACAGCCGTTTCAGGAAGCGTTTAGCAAACGCTACAGTGCGCGGCCATCGCATCTGACTTGTGATCGTTGCAAGTCGAGACATTTGCGCGCATGTGTCAATCCATTTAAGCTTTCTCCACCCCATGACAATTGGGGATCATGAAGTGGAGGAACCTATGAATCATTTGAAAGCAGGTATCGCAGCCGGCACTGCCTTGGCTATGACCATTGGTGCATTCGCGGCACCTGCGCTGGCACAGAAGAAGGGCGGCACGCTCAACTTCGTGGTCGGCTCGAAAATTCCGTCGTACGATGGTCACGCCGAGAGTACGTTCGGCATGATCCACCCGATCCGGCCGTTCTACAGCCTGTTGATGCGGGTCAACCCGGACAATCCGGGAGACCCGACCGACTTGGTCTGTGATGTCTGCGAAGGCAGTGCGCCGAAGCCGACCGACGGCGGCAAAACTTACACCTTCAAAATTCGGCAGGGCATCGAGTTCCATGATGGCACGCCGTTGACGGCGCACGATGTCGTTGCCACGTACCAGAAGATCATCAATCCACCGGCCGGTGTCCGCAGTATCCGAAAGGCTTACTTCAATGCCGTCGACTCGGTCACGGCACCGGACAACACGACCGTTGTCTTCAAGCTGAAGCGACCTGATTCGACGTTCATTCCGTCGATGGCGATGCCGTTCAACTTCATCTATTCGAAGAAGGACCTCGATAAGCACGGCCCGACCTGGCACCAGAAAAACGTCAACGGCACCGGCCCATTCGTTTTCGTCGAGCATCAGCCGGGCGCGTTCGTCTCAGGCAAGCGCTTTGCGAAATACCATCACAAGGGCAAGCCCTATCTCGACGGGTTCAAGGCGATCGCGGCTCCCAAGCTCGCAACCCGCGTTCTTGCCATCGAAAGTGACCGTGCATCGATCGAGTTCCGTGGCTTCCCGCCAAAATCGCGCGATGACCTCAAAAAGGTCCTCGGCGACAAGATTGCGGTCCAGGAAGGTGATTGGAATTGCGGTCTTTTCCTAACGCCCAATCACAAGCACCCCGCGCTCAAGGACGTCCGTGTTCGCCGTGCTCTGAACCTGGCCCTCGATCGCTGGGGCGGCTCGAAGTATCTGACGCGTATCGCCATCGTGAAAACGGTTGGCGGCATCGTCTATCCGGGTCATCCGTTGGCCGCCAACAAGGCGGAACTTGAAAAACTCGAAGGCTACTGGCCCGACACCAAGAAGTCGCGGGCCCTTGCCAAGAAGCTGCTCAAGGAAGCCGGTCACGAAAACCTGGAGCTCACCCTGACCAACCGCGGCGTTGACCAGCCGTACAAGCTTGTCGGCACCTGGGCGATCGACCAGTGGCGCAAGATTGGCGTTAAGGTCAAGCAGGACGTCGTCACGACGTCGGTGTGGTTCGACCGTCTGCGCAAGTCGAAAAAATACGATGTCTCGACCGACGCCAACTGCCAGAGTGTGGTCAGCCCGGTTGCCGATGTCACCAAGTGGCTGAGTTCAGCTGGCTCGAACTACGCCAACTACAAAGGCGAAGACGACGTGGCCGAAGAGCTCTACAAGAAGATGGCAACGGCTCCGGATGATGCGGCTCAGCGCGCTGCCATGCGCGAACTTGAAACCCACGTCATCTCCAAGCAGGCCCACATGATGACGACGCTGTGGTGGCGCCGCATCTCGGTTTACCGCTCCTACGTCAAGGGCTGGAAAACCTCGCCAAGCCACTACCTGAACCAGCACCTCGACCAGGTCTGGCTCGACAAGTAATCGTCTGATTCACCACTCAAAAACGCGATCGGCGCGCTCCAACAGAGCGCGCCGATTTTGTTATGACAACAATTGCACCCAGCGCAATCTGATGTTCGTTACTGTCGCAACTTGCGCTCCAGCTCAGCAATCCGCTTTTCCTGCGCAATCGCGTGCAGCGTCAATTCCTCGACCTTTTCGAGCAACTGCATGGCAAGCTCGGTCATGCCGACGCCGTCGTCGCGCATGACCTTCGCCGGTGCAATTCCCGGCAGATGCCGATTGGCTGCAACGAACGCTGCAACGTCGCTCAGCGGCGCCAGCGTATAGTCATCGGCGAACACGTGGTCCGCGCCTTTGAGCTTCTTGCCCTTGACCTTAATCTCGCCCGTGCCGCCGATGATCTCAACGGTTGTCTTGCCGTTCTTGTCGTTGGCGCGGATGTTGCCGTTGTGTGCCTCGAGCTCGATGCGCGTCACCGCAGACGATGTTTTCATGATGACATCGCCATCATGGCCATTGCCACCGAGCGTGATATTGCCTTCGCCGCCGTCGAGATGGATGGTCCCCTGACCGACGTGATCCTGGAGCGTCATGTCCCCGTCCGTGCCGTGGCCGCCGACGGTCACATTGCCTTCGCCGCCATCGAGGTGCACGGTCTGCTGTCCGCGCCCGTCGACCAACGCGATATCGCCTTCGGCACCGCCACCACCAAGCTTGAGGTTGCCTTCGCCACCATCGAGATGGACCGTCTGCTGGCCCTTGGTGTGCATTAGCGTGATGTCACCCTGGCTGCCGTTACCGCCAAGCCAGAGATTGCCGCTGCCGCCGTCGACGTGCACCGTCTGGCGGCCCTTGCCATTGACCAGCGCGATGTCGCCCTGCGAACCGGCGCCGCCGAGCAGAATGTTGCCCTCGCCGCCATCGATGTGCACCGTCTGACGGCCGTTGTAGTTGAGCATCGTGATATCACCCTGCGTGCCATTGCCGCCGAGCGTGATGTTGCCCTCGCCACCGTCGATATGCAGGGTGACGCGCTGGTGCTCATTGATCAGCGTGATATCGCCTTCCGCGCCGGAGCCGCCGAGCGTGATGTTGCCATCGCCGCCGTCGAGATGGATCGTCGGCTCACCCCAGCCATTTTCAACGACAATGTCGCCCTGCGCACCGTCTCCGCCAATCGCGAAATTGGCTTCACCGCCATCGAGATGCATGGTCTGGTTGCCATCGGTATTGAGCAGTGCGATATCGCCCTGGCTGCCATGGCCGCCGGCCGTATAGTTCGAGTTGCCGCCGTCAATCAGGACGCACAACTGACCATCCGCATTGGTCAGGCGAATCTCGCTGTTCTTGCCGCTCCCGCCCAGTGCGAGAGCCGCATCCTTTTTGGTTGCCGGTGCTTTCTTCTTTGTCGCGCGCGCCATCTGCCTGCCACCCTTCGATACGATTTACGATAATTTCGAGAATTGCTCCGCACACTAACGTCTTGCCCAAAACGGCGCGACGCCTTCGCGCGGTTTGGTTAACCATCGCGCCCGTCGCCCAGCAACACGCGCGCTTCACGCACCACGGCATCGGCAATCGCGGCCTGCCCGGCTGCCGTCGGGTGAAAGGCGCCGGAGTACGTCGAGGCCAGCAACAGCTGTGTCCATTGCAGTTGCTTGGTGCCGAGCAACTTGCTCAAGACCTTGCCGCGGACATGAAAATGCGCCGTCATGAACGCATCGTTCGGCGTCCGGAACCAACGCTGGCGATCCGCATAGGGCTGGAAATTGGCCGGATTGTATGGCTCCCAGTATCCGTTGACCTTACGCGGCAAACGCAGTTCATCGGCTGCCCGCAGGCCTGACACGCCGGCACATATGCCGCGCCCGAGAAACCGCACCCGATGGCTTGATGCAACGCGCCAACCGCGCCGTTTGCCTTCCCGCCGGATCAGTTTGTAAAGGCGGTCACCGACCTTTTCGCCGGCAAGCGCTCGCCGCGCACTGAGGCTGTACTGCGGCAGGATATCCATGCCAAGCCGGCCGTCCGGGCATACCGTGCGCCCATCATTGAGCAGCGCCATGCCGGGATAGGCCGTGATAACGACACCCTGGCGCTCGTTCCAGGGCATGTGCAGAATGTTGTGCAATGCGCGGTCAAGCGCCTTGTAGCGATGGGCAAGCTCGCTCATCGGCGCGGCGACGTCGCGCGGCAGGTAGACCTGGCCGAACCAGCCGCCGAGGCGCCGCAGCAACGTTTGGTCACGCAGCACCGCGTTCGCCACCAAGCGTGCAAAGCCGATATCATTGCCGCCGACCGACAGAAACACCAGATCAATCCGCCGCGCGTACCGGCTCGGGCATTTCCGCAGCACCAGGCCGCCGCGCAAGGCATCGACCTTACCGCGCATATGGTAGGCCTCATGGTATTCACGCGCCGGTGCCTGCCGCTTGCCGCACTGAGCCTGCGCGATCGCGGAAATCTGTGACAGGTCAGGCGGGTTCGGCACCCATTCATTGCCCTTGTAGCGCAGGAAAAGCCCGGCCGTCACTTCGGCACCCGAGCACGCAACCCCGGCAAATGTCACCGCCCGGTGCGGGTCTTCGATCGCAAGTTGCAGCGCCGCCCGCATCTGATGTGAATAGAGCGAGCGATGACATGCCTGATCGAGCCACCTGGCGCCATTGCGGGTGAACCCCTTGTCGCCAATCCGCTGCCAGTTGCCAGCCCGTGCCGGGAAACCGGTCAACGGCACCTTTTTGTTGATCGAGCCGTAGTCAGCCGTGCGTTTTTCCGAAAAGCGAACCGGCCGGTCGGGATTGCCTTCGCCGGAACCAAAGCTGTCGCCCATGCCAACGATGAACACATCGCGCACCCGGATGATCTGCCGCGCGATCGTGCGCCCCTGTGCGCGCACCGTGACATTGGCGCCGCGCGGATACGGCACCGTGAACTCGACCTCCTGGTTGCACGGTTCACTCAATCGCTGGATCTTGCCGCGGCTCGATTTGCGTCGCCGATGGCTTCGCTTCAACGTCGCGATCTGCCATTCGCACACCGCACTGCCAAGTTCGACGACACCCAGCACCGCCGCTTTGACCGTATGTCCCTTGGGGTGAATGTAGTTGCTACCATCGGGACAGCGATGCCGGTTGCGCCGCCGGTCCCAACACGTCGCACCGCTCATGTTGGCCGCCCAACCGTCGGGATATTGCTTCGCCAGCTTGCGTTCAATATTGAGCACCGGGTCGCGTTTTTCCGCGTCCGTCAGCCACGCATATGCGCGTGCATGTCGCTCGGTATCACGCGCATCATTGAAGAACCGGAACGGATTGACGACTTGCCATTCGACGCGCGGGTCGCCACCACGGCCTGTTGCGCGCTCGATCAAACTGGGCCGTTTTGCATCGAGGTCCGCTTCCGCGTCCCGGCCAGGCTGCTCGTCCGCGCGCGGGGTCACTTTCTGGCTGCCGGAAAACAGTTCCCGCCACTTCGCCCGGAGGCCGCCCTCCGCAGCCACCGGCAGCACCTGCCCGGCAAGCACAATCGCCACCCACAGCGCACTCAAACCAACCCGCATGCCACACACTCCCCGTTCTTGCCGTCGCTCTAGATGCGCCCGCGCCAGTGGGCCCAGAGAATCAACCGCGCTCTGGTGAAATCACTGAGAAGCGCATTTGTGGCATCCGTATGCTGATCTTGCCCAGCCACAACGCGCAACAACGGCGCCACGGTGGCCAGCGGCAGCAATGCGCCCTTGCTGCCACGGTCCATTTTGCTGGCCTGTGCCCGCACCGCTTCGAGCGCTTGCCGCGCTGGGTCGACGAACGCCTGCACGGTGTCCTTGCAATCCTGACTTTTGAAGGTTTGTGCGCCTACAGCGTGGCGTCTTGCATATTCTGCCGCGAGGCGTGCGCTGCCATAGGCAACCGCCGCCAGTTGCCAGATGTCACGCGCCACGCCACTGGCCAACACGCGCCCGGCCAGTTCGAACAAGGCCCCCTCGAACTTGATCAGCACCTGCCGGGTCTCGGCGGCCTCGGCAAACGGCGTGGCATCGAGTTCCGTTTCCGAAGCGTCAATCATGCCCTGCAGCAGGCCGAAGGGCAGGTCGTAATCCCGCGCTGTCGCAACCACCGCGTCACACAGTTGATGACCGGTCTTGGCTGGCTTGCCCCCCGGCGCAGCAGCCGAAATCAATTCATCACGCCACCACTGAAACCGCACGGCCGCCATCATCGGCTCCGACACGATGAACGGAATGCGCTGCAACTCGGCGGCAAACGCGGCCAGCACAATGAGCGCCTCGCGATGTCGGCGGGGCAGGAGCAGCGCTGACATGTATCGATCGTATTGATAGGTTCGTGCCCACTGGCGGACCTCGTCGGCTTCAGCGTTCGTTGCCTGCGTCGCTGGCATGCCGTGCTCCTTGCCCGCCATGATCCCAAACCGTTCCCGTGGCCCGTTCAATCGACGGCAATTAACGCCGCGACCACGGGCCGTTGCTCGGCGAGCAACACATTGTACGTGCGGCAGGCAGCGCCCGTATCCATCGGGTCAAGTCCGATCTTGGCATCCATGAACGCGCGGCGCACATCGAGGCTGGGAAACACCTGCGTCGCGCCCGTCCCGAGCAGCAAGAACGACGGCGCCTGCAACGCATCAAGCAACCGCCCCAGCATGGCCATATCCAGTTGCTCAGGCGATGTCACATCCCAGGCATGCACCCCTGACGGCAGGCACAGGATCGAACCGCGATGGCTCATCTCAGCAAATCGAAACCCGCCGTTGCCGTAAGCATCGATCGGCGCCTGGCCGGGAAACGTCGCGCCGCTTTCACTCCACGCCATCGGCTACCCCCGCAGATGTCGCCGCGAGCATCACCGTCTAGTCGGCTGCAACCGGTGCGCCCTTGGTGACGCCCGACCAATCCCGCTTGACACCCAGGAACTGCAGCAGCGGTGCTGCGATGAAGATTGATGAGTAAGTCCCGATGACAACGCCAAACATCATCGCGAAGGTAAAGTTACGGATCACCTCGCCACCCAACACATAGAGCGCAATGAGCACGATCAACGTTGTCAACGAGGTCATCAAGGTCCGCGACAGCGTCTCGTTGATCGACATGTTGAGCAGTTTCGGCAATTCCATACGCTTGAACTTGCGCAGGTTCTCACGAATTCGATCGGACACCACCACCGTATCGTTGACGGAATAGCCAAGGATCGTGAGCAACGCGGCAACCGTCGAGAGATCGAACTCGAACTGCAAAAGCGAAAAGACGCCAACGGTAATCAAAACGTCATGCGTCAGCGCGACAACCGCACCGATCGCAAACTGCCACTCGAAGCGGAACCAGACGTAGAGAATAATCGCGAGGATCGAGCATAGCACTGCGATAATCCCGGTTGTTCGCAGCTCCCCCGATACCGCCGGGCCAACCACTTCAACGCGCCGCTGCTCGTAACCCGAGCCAACCGCTGCGACGATCTTGCCAAGCGCTTCCTGCTGCGCCTTCTCTCCCCCTGATTGCTGCTCGACCCGGATCAACACATCCCGGTCCGACCCGAACGAGGTGATCTGTACATCACCAAGGCCCAGCCCGCCGGTTTTATCGCGCAGCTGTGAAATATTGGCAGGACCCGATGATGAGCGAAGCTCGATCATGGAGCCGCCGTTAAAGTCGACGCCGAAGTTCAGGCCGAATACCGCCCAAACGAGCAGGGAGAGCGCCATGGCGCCCATCGAGATCATGAAGGCGAGGCGCGAGAAGTCCACGAACGGCAGCTCGTTCTCGAAGATGAAAAGCCGACGACCCTTGAAATTTGGAATGAAGTTCATGTCATGCCTATCAACTTTGAGTCCGATGGCCGCCGAGCCATCAATGATGTTCTTGTCGCACTCACGCGGGCCTAGATCGGAACTTCGATATTACGGCTCTTCTTGCGGGCAAAACTTACCCACAGCGCAACCATCAATCGAACCACGATCACAGCGGTGAAGATCGACGTGAAGATGCCGATGGAAAGCGTCACGGCAAAGCCACGGATTGGCCCCGAGCCCAGCCAGAACATGATCACGGCCGCCGCAAATGTCGTCAGCTGGCTATCCAGGATCGTTATCATCGCTCGGCTGAAGCCGGTATCAATCGCATTGATTGGCGTCTTGCCGCTGCGCAGTTCCTCGCGGATGCGCTCGTAGATCAGCACGTTGGCATCGACCGCCATGCCGATCGTCAGGATCAAGCCGGCAATGCCAGGCAGCGTCAGCGTCGATCCGATAACGGACATGATCGCGACAATCATCAGGCCGTTGATCATCAAGCCGGCCACCGCAAAAATTCCGAACGTCCCATAGACGAAAATAGTCAGCGCGATCGTTGCAATTATCCCGACAATTCCAGCCGTCTGGCCGGACTTGATACTGTCGGCACCAAGCGATGGCCCAACCGTGCGTTCTTCAACGATCGTCAGTTTTGCTGGCAACGCACCCGACTTCAGCTGGATCGCGAGGTTATTGGCCGTCTCTGGGGTGAAGCCGCCTGAAATCTGTCCTGAACCGCCGAGGATCGGCTCATTGATGTTCGGTGCCGAAAGCACCTTGTTGTCGAGCATGATCGCGAAAGGACGATTGACGTTCTCCGCCGTGAATCGTCCAAACTTGCGCGCGCCAAGCTGGTTGAACCGGAAGGTGATAATCGCCTCTCCGGTTCGTTGATCAAAACCCGGGTTGGCATTGACCAAATCGCCACCGGCGACGACCGGTGCTTTCTTCAAATAATAAAAGCTACCCGCGCGGTCAGAGGATGCGTCCGCTTCATAGGTTCGATAGCCACCACGAGGGGGCAATTTGTTGGCTGGAAAACCCTGCGTCGGATGGACCTCGTGGAAGCTCAGTTTCGCCGTATCACCGAGCACCTTCTTGAGCTTCTCGACATCTTCCTGCGAGGTTTCCTTGTTGGCGCTTGGCGCCTGCACGAGGATCCGATCTTCACCTTGGCGCGCAATCGTTGGCTCCGTGGTGCCGATCGCGTCGACACGTTTGCGCACGGTTTCGATCGCCCCTGTCATCGCATCGCGGACGCGCGCCTTGAGTCCTGCTTCCGTCAACGTCAGCTGGATTCCTTGCGTGCCGTTTTGCTCGATGTCCATGTTGCGGTCGTTGGAGCCGGTAATGAAGTTGTTCGACAGCGGCTGCGACAACGGCGCCAGCGCCTTCAATGCAGCCGGCATATCTGCCGGACGACCGATACGCACACGCACGCCATCCTTGGTCAGGCCGATGCCAACGACGCCGATCTTGGCTTCACGCAAATTCGCGCGAACATCCTCGCGCAGATTGTCGAGCATGTCCTGGCGCAACTCTTTGGTGTCCATCGTCAGTAGCAGGTGCGCCCCGCCGCGCAGATCGAGACCGAGTTTCAGCTGCTGCTTTGGCAACCAGTCCGGCCAGGTATCTACGGTTGTCTTTTCAAAGAAGTTGGGCGTCGCAAAGATCAGCGCCGCGAGGCAGACCAGGGCAATCGTAACCATCCTGGCTGTTGAAAATTGAAGCATCTCAGGCGCAGCCTTCTTTATTCGGTCTTCGACTTCACGACGTGTTCGACTCGCATCGACCGGACCGCCCCCGGCTCATGCAGCCGTCAAGCAGGCTTGCCGCCTCAGGCGTCTTTGACAGGCTCGCCCTTGGCGCGCACTTCGGCGACGGTGCCGCGGATCACCCGAACGCGATTGTTCTCGTTGAGTTCGACCTCGATCTCGCCCTCGCCTTCCTTGACGCGCGTCACCTTGCCAATCAGGCCGCCCTGCGTCACCACCGTGTCGCCGCGGCGAATGTTCTCGACCATCTGGCGGTGCGCGGCCATGCGCTGCTGCTGTGGGCGAAACAGCAGGAAGTAGAAAATCACAATCATCAGCAGAATCGGCAGAAGCTGTAGGAAAAAGTCGCCGCCGCCGCCACCGGCGCCCTGGGCATATGCTGGGGTAATAAACATGAAGGCCTTCCTGCAGGGTTATTCGAGGCGCTGCTGCGACCAGGAATGAAGTGCGATCGTTGCGGGTGATTGCTGGGGTATATAGATAATCGGGCATCGAATGCAACAACGCCGGACCGGTGGTGTGGATGCAACGCCACAGGATCAGCCACATGCTGCTCGGCATTCTGCCTGCGGTTAATAGATCCGGGCACGTGACGGGGCACTTTTGCTCACCTATAAGAGCCGCCAAACCAAGCCTTTTACTGAAGAACAAAGCAGGATCGTGCGCCGTCGATGACCGACCTTTCTCTTTCGCAGAACACCGATGTTCTTGAACGTATTGCCGCCGCACTGGAGCGCATCGCGCCGCCTGCCGACCCAGCACCCGACTATAACAGGGCTGAAGGCTTTATCTGGCAGCCGCGCCCACCGACTTTCCAGCCGATTGGTCAAATCAATCGAATCCCGCTCGGCCTCCTTAAAGGACTTGACCGTACCGCAGAACAACTGCTCGACAACACGCGGCGCTTCGCTGAGGGTTTTCCGGCCAACAACGCCCTGCTCTGGG
>JAGDYV010000149.1:0-21195 GCA_049116495.1 Hyphomicrobiaceae bacterium
CCGACGCTTGGTGCCCAAGCGTATCTGCGGGAACACTAGCCAACTTTTCGACTGTGTTCTGGATTCACGAACCCGATCCGACTTTCACCCGGAATCAAGTGTTCGATCCAGAACACTAGCTTACGACAGCTTCGGACTTGGAGGCCAGCTCATTCAAGGCGTCGCGATAAAGCTTGGTGCGTTCTGGGAAATTGCCAGCGGCGAGGCTGGCGCGGCCCTTTTCGGTGGCCAGCGCATCACGGATGCCGGCCAGCACATCGCTCCACGGACCTTCCTGCTTGAGCAGCTTGTTGAGTAGCCGCGTTTCCGGCCAAAGCAGGCCCGGGATCTGTTCTTGCGACTTGAAGCCTGAGGGGCCGCTAACGACGTACTTTAAGGCGAGGACATGTTTCGGAGACTGGATATTGGTCTTGTGAAACCGCTTCGGGTTGAACACGAGGATGTCGCCGCGGCGCACATCCGGCGCCTCGATCTTGCCGGCTTCCATTGCCTCGTCGGAAACGGCAGTCTTATCGCCGGACTTGTAATTCGTGAATGTGTAGGTTTCACCCTCGGCTTCGGCGGAATGATAGTAAGGGCCGTTCGGTTCGTTGAGGCCGCGCATGATCGCGAGCGGGCTGGCGACTTCGTCAGGCGACAGCAGGATCCAGGCGTTGCAACTATTTTCAAAGGTGAACAATTCAGTGTCCATGTGCCAATTGGCCTGCACATTGCCCTTTGTGTAGATATAGAAATCGTTGAGATAGTTCAGCCTCGAGCCGACACATTGGCCAACTGCATATTGGATCTTTTTCAGGATCGGATGGCTGAGCTTGTCGATCAGCGCGTAACACGGCACGGCATCCGGCTTGGCGAGGTTGTCGCGGCAGATGTCGACCAACGTGGCGAGATCCGACTCGGTCAAAACCCCTGACAGCAGATGAAACTGATTGTCCGAAGTATCGTCGAAGAAATTGGTGTCCGACATCGTGCGCTCCTCCCCATTGCACTCTGACGACTGCCGCTTCCCATGGCAGTGATCGTAGCGCAATCTGACAGATCATGCTTTCTGAATGATTGAGATAAGCGCTGCGCGCTTGAGCTGACGTCCGCTTGCGGCCGTGGCCATGCCCACTCGAAGAAGGATGGTTCAAAACCATTTGTCTGAGGTCAATCGCAGATCCGGATTGAACCTTTAGTCGATTGCAAACATTTCAAGCGCACCGTGAAAAATGGAAACACGTAAGATAATACGTATTTTTGTTGCGCCCCCTTTCCATGGAAGATCACAGGCAAACACAACAGAATGGTGACGATGCTGCCTCTGGACGGAATCGCATGTCCATACTGTGCCAAATATCGACGATGATAGGGATATTGGAAACCATCACTTGCAATATGACAAGCGAACTTTTCAGACGTTATGATTGGTTAAACCGTTAGGCGGCATTATTTCGGGGGAAACCCTATTGGATTCGAGATCATAGTTATGCTTAGCAAGCCGCCGAACGTGGCACTGGCCGTCAAACTGCAATCGCTGTGCGATATCGCGAATGCTGTCGAAGGGCCGAGCTTGTCAACTTCGGAAGATCCAGGCGCCAGGCAATCTCGTAGACGTTCATCCAAAGCCGGGGCCTACATCGAAATTGCGGTGCTTAATCGCCGCCTACAATGCCGTGTGTTGAATGTTTCGGTCACCGGCGCCTGCGTCGAGCTGGCTGCGGAGAACGTGACGGACCTCAGGTTTTGTGACCAGGCGTTTGATATGATCGTTGTCTGGCCGGTTGAGAAGATCCAGGCCTCGTGCGCCGTTGTTTGGCAACAGGACAGGCGGATCGGCCTGCGATTTCTAACGCCGCTGGAATCCAGTGTACAAAAGCCGCAATAAGATTGCCGGCCGAAACGCTGCGGCCTGCACGCCATTTCGAGTTTCCCCCCATAACCGGACGCAGGGCGGCTTTCCGACCCTGGATAAATAGCGCGCGTCTTCCAGACCTTTGGCAGCAGGCGCCTAGTGCGCCGCCATGGCAGCCGCTCATCGGCCAACTTTTTCCTTGCCGGACGTGTCGCCGTTGGCTTGAATTTGGTGAGACGCACAGATGACATAGGCTTGATCACCGAATTGGAGGAACGACTTGGCTGAATTGGCAGGCGTAATCGCACCCTTTACAACCCCCTTCGCCGGGGACGGCACCGTCCGGCTCGACCTGGTCAAGCCGCAAGTGGACTGGCTGATCGAAAACGGTGTCCATGGCCTGGCCGCCGGCGGCAGCACCGGGGAGGGACACGTGCTCGACCGGGCGGAATATCGCGAGTTGATCGCGGCGACGGCGGAGGCGATCGGCGACCGGATACCGCTGGTTGCAGGGATCATCGCGAACTCGACGGCGGAGGTCGCGGCGCGGGGAAAATATGTCAAAGATCTCGGTGTTGCCGCCCTGCAGATCACCCCGCCGCACTACCTGTTCCGGCCCGATGACGACGCCATGATCGCGCACTTCCGGGAAATCCACGACGCGTGTGACGTGCCGATTCTGATCTACAATGTCGTTCCCTGGTGCTATCTGTCGCCGGACCTGCTGCTGCGTATCATGGACGAGGTGCCCGGGGTGCTGGGCGTCAAGCAGAGCGCCGGCGACATGAAGTTGTTCGCCGACCTGATGCGACGCGCCAAACCGGGCAACCTGATTTTCAGCGCTGTCGACGCGTTGCTCTACCCGTCCTATCAACTCGGCGCCCACGGCGCGATCGCCGCGATTCTCACGGCGGCACCGGGGCCGTCGACGAAGCTGTGGCACGCGGTCAAGGCGCAGGACTGGGCGACGGCGCTCGACCTTCACGAACGCCTGATGCCCGTCTGGGATGCGATCGGCCTCGACAACATGCCATCGTTGGTCAAATACGCGCAGCAGCTGCAAGGCCTTGAAGCGGGTTATGCCAAGCGGCCGACCTCCCCCGCCAGTGAAGAGCAAAAGCAGCAGGTGCGCAGCGCGCTGCAAGGGCTCGACCTGATCGCCGGCGGGTAGCTTGGCACGGGCACGGCGGGCCGGCATGGTCGACATGCCATGGCGCACATGTGCCGGCCCTTCCCCCGCGCCGCGCCACCCGCTACCATCGCCCATTCAGCCACCACTGGAACACGAGCGAGGTCGCCGATGCCCTATGAGCCAACCGATGTCGTCACCAGCGAAGAAACGTTTCGGTCCAAATTCGTCGAGGCGCATGCGACGCAGCAGGCAAAGATCATCGACCATATCGATGCGCTGTGCCGGACATGGATCGAGCGCTCGCCGTTCCTCGTGATGTCGACGGTGGACGCGCAAGGGCGGCTCGACGTGTCGCCGAAAGGGGACCCGGCCGGCTTCGTCAAGGTGGTCGATGAAAAGACACTCGCCGTGCCGGACCGGCCCGGCAATCATCGCTTCGACGGGTTCAGCAATATCCTGGCGACGGGGCGGATCGGGCTGGTGTTCCTGGTGCCGAACCGCAATGAGGTGGTGCGCGTCAACGGATCGGCGCAGGTAGTGCGCGACCAGGCACTGCGCGAGGACATGGCGATCAAGGGCCGCGTGCCGGATTTCGCCATCCTGGTGCGCGTCGAGGAGGCGTTCTTTCATTGCGGCAAGGCGATCATCCGGTCAGGCCTGTGGGCGCCCGACAAGGCGGCCAGCATCGACGGGCTGCCAACCTATGCGACGGCGATCATGACGCATTCCGAGGTCGACATGCCGATGGCGGCGCTCGAGCAGCGGCTCAAGAACAACGACGAAAACCGGCTATATGATGAATAGCGTGACGGCGCCGGGCGGGCGGGGTTGCAGCGCGCGGCCCCTTTCGCTGCGGCGATCTATATGGCATTGATCTTGCCGAAGCTGGCGCAATAGGTGCGGCCGGCGCCGCATCCGCCTTGGAGCCTATCGTTGGTCATTCCTACAGATCTCGCGTCGTTCCTTGATCTCGTGCGCGAGCACGGCACGGCGGTCTATTCCATCGTGTTCGCCTACGCCGTGTCGCACGCCTTGCTGGTTACCCTGTTCGCAGGCTTTGCGGCGCATGCCGGCGCGCTATCGTTTGTTCCGCTGGTCGCTGCGTGCTGGGTCGGCAGCTTCATAGGCGATGTTATCCGTTTCTGGATCGGGCGCCGTTTCGGCAAGGGCCTGCTCAGCAACTACCCCAAACTGGAACGCGCGATGCGGGTGGTCATCCGGCTGACCGACAACCACTATCTCTGGATGATCCTGCTGCATCGCTATCCGCATGGCATTCGCGGCGTCGCAGGCCTGGCCTATGGCATGTCGAGTCTGTCGTGGGCGACGTTCCTGCCGATCAATGTCGTCGCGTCTGGCTTGTGGGCGGTGACGATCGTGTCGATCGGATATGGCTTCGGGCAGTTTTCCGAGAAGGCGCTGCAAGACGCGTCGTCAGGCGTCGGCATTGCGATGCTGGTCGGTTTTCTGGCGCTCTCGTGGTACCTCAGCCGACGCCTGGAACGCCTGATCGAGCAGGAAGAGCCGAGCAGTTAGAAGAAGCGGGCGTTGCGCGACGCAGGCCGCGGCACCGGGTCCGCCGATCAGGCGAGGCCGGCCTTGATGGCGGCGGAGACTTCGGCGAACGCATCAAAGGTCTGCGGGTTGATGCGGGCCATGTTGAGGAAGCCGTGGATCTGGCCGTCATAACATTTGTAGGTGCACGGCGTACCGGCCGCCTTGAGCGCGCCGGCGTAAGCGCGGCCTTCGTCGCGTAGCGGGTCGTAACCGGCCGTCATCACGAACGCAGGCGCGAGGCCGGAAAGGTCGGCAGCGTGAATCGGGGCGGCGCGCCAATCCTTCTGGTCCTCCGGCTTGGCGAGATAGAGATCGCGGAACCACGCCATAGTCTCGGTCTTGACCGGTGGTTTGTCTCCGTTTTCAGCGTAGGACTTGCGCGTCAGATCGAAATCGGTGACGGGATAGAGCAGCGCCTGGAACGCGACTTTCGGGCCGCCGTCACGGGCGGCAATGGCTGCGACGGCCGCGAGGTTGCCACCGGCACTGTCACCGGCAACAGCCAGGCGATCAGCATCGACGCCGAGGTCAGCAGCGTTGTCGGCGACCCATTTCGTGGCGGCAATCGCGTCGTCGGCCGCGGCCGGGAAGACGTGCTCGGGGGCGAGGCGGTAGTCGACCGAAATCAGCGTCGCGCCGGAGCGGGCGGCAAGTTCGCGGCACACAGTGTCATGCGATTCGAGATCGCCAATCACCCAACCGCCACCGTGGAAATAAACGATCACTGGCTGCAAGGTGCCCGGCTCGAGCGGAATCGCGCGGTAGAGGCGCAATGCAAGGTCACCGGCAGGGCCCGGCATGATGAGGTTGCGGCTCTCAGCGATCTCGATCGGATCGGGCTGCAACGCCTTGCGGCTGTTGACATAGGCCTCGCGGCACTCGGGCACCGTCATTTCTTCGAACGACGGACGGCCGGCTTCGGCGATCAGATCGAGGACGGCTTGGGCGCCGGGATGAAGCGTCATGGCGGGACCTTCTAGAAGCTGGGCCGGCGATGCGGCAGATATCAAATAGAACCGCAGCATATCGCCTGGCGACGCGGGATTGCAATGCCGCCAACGCGCGAATCGGAGTCGTGATCAGGCCCCTGCGAAGGCCTGGCGGTCGGGGATGTCGATCTGGAAGGTGGCGCCGACGTCACTGTCGAGAAGCACGATGTCACCCCCCTGGGCACGGATCAATTCGGCAGAAATAGCAAGCCCAAGGCCGCTGCCGCCCTTGCGCGCGCCGCCCTTGAAGGCTTGGAACAAGTTCTCGCGGGCCTTGGCCGGGACGCCGGGACCATCATCGCTGAGCTCAATGATCGTGCGTAACCCATCGCGCCGGGCGGAGATGGTGATCTGGCTGCGCGGTGGCGGCTGACCGTCTGCCTGCTTGGTCAATGCCGCACGCTGGGCGTCGATCGCCTGCACGGCATTGCGCGCGAGGTTGTTGAGCACGCGGTAAAGATGATCGCGGTCAGCATCGACCTGGACGGTCGGTGAGAGTACCGTGCGCCAGTCGATCTCATCGCTCGGCAGGCCGAGGCCGTCGGCGATGTCGTTGATCAGCGGCGCAAGGGCGAACAACTCGCGGCGCGGCGTCGCTTCCTCGGCCCGGCCAAAGCGCAGCGTGTCGTTGCAGAAATTGATGGCACGGTCGAGCGAGGCGATCAGCTTCGGTGCGAAGCGCTGGACGCTGGGATCAGGGAGTTCGCCGAGACGGTCAGAAATCAGCTGGGCGCTGGCCAGCATGTTGCGCAGGTCGTGATTGATCTTGGAGACTGCCAGGCCGAGTTCGGCGAGGCGCTTGCGCTGATGCAGCAACTGATTGAGCTGTGTCTGCATGCTTGCGAGTTCGGTCTCGGCGACGCCGATTTCGTCACTGCGGTCACCAGGGTCGATGATGCGGCCGGGGTCTTCCGGATTTTCGCCAAAGTGCACCATGTTGTCAGTGATGCGCATCATCGGCCGGACGAGAACCTTGATCAGCGTAAGATAGACGGCCGCAGCAGCGATGATGGAAATAATGATCGAGAGGCCGAGGACATTGAGGCCATGGCGGACCATATCTGCGCGCAGCGGCGCTTCCGGCAAAACAACCTCAACGAAGTCATCAGACTTGCCCTTGCCGTTGACGGATTGGAG
This sequence comes from Hyphomicrobiaceae bacterium, assembly GCA_049116495.1. Classification (GTDB taxonomy): domain Bacteria; phylum Pseudomonadota; class Alphaproteobacteria; order Rhizobiales; family Hyphomicrobiaceae; genus CAJQQK01. The sequence continues at coordinate 6,650 of JAGDYV010000149.1, forward strand.
CGGGCCGTAAACCACCAACAGGCGATCGCGCGGGGCGACAAAGACATAGAGCGCATCGCCGATCAGGCCGAGACGCTTGCCAACCTGGCCCCAGAAGCCGTCGGGCTGCATGCCGCGCAGATCGTAAGACGCATTGACGACCAGTTGGCCGTCAGATGGCAGGACCAGCAGACGGGTGTCTTCTTTCTTGGTCGCGACGGCTCGAACCTGGGCGGTGCGCAAAAGCTCACGGCGGACCATGGCGGGCACGACGCCACTGCTGCTGGCTTCGGCGGCGAGCGAAGCGAGGCGGGCCGCTTCAAGGCGGTTCTGCAGCCAGTTCAGACGGAAGCTTGCAATTGATGGCACGAAGACGAGGACTTCGGCGAGCATCACAAAGAGGACTGTGATAACGAGCAGCTTGGTTGGCAAGCGCAGCCCGAACAGGCGCGCGCGCAAACGCGCCAGCGGACCCCGTTGTGCGGCCGATGCGGCGACAGGGGCGACAGGGTCCCCGCTCTCTTCGATGCGTTGTTCAGCTGCGTCCTGCAATTAAAGCCTTCGGGTTGCATACACTCCTAGCCGAACGCCCTTAGCCATCCGATCACCTTGCGCACGGCCGTACTGCTCGCGGCCGTTGCGTATTGGCGATAGGCGACCCGCTTGTTGACCTCAGATAGCGTCGGGTACGGCGATATCCAACCCATCATAGCCGCAATCTTCATCTTCTGCGAGATCGCCAACGACCACATCTGGATGAGTTCGCCGGCCTGGGCGCCGACGATCGAAGCGCCGAGGATGCGCCCCTTCTTGCCAACAATGACCTTGATGAGGCCCTTTGTGGTGCGATCCGCCTGGGCACGGTCGTTCTCGTGCATCGGCCAGCGCAGGACATTAACCTTGCCATGCTTTTCACGGGCAGCCTCTTCAGAGAGGCCGACATGCGCGATTTCAGGGGACGTGTAGGTCACCCAAGGCACGGTGCTGTTGTCGACCTTGGCCCAGAACATCTGGAACAGCGCGCGGCGAATGACGATGCCGGCGTGATAGTTGGCGACATGCGTGAATTGCAGGCCACCGGTGCAATCGCCGATTGCAAATACTTTGCGGTTCGACGTGACAAGGCCGGCGTCAACCTTGATGCCGCCGCGTTCGTGCTCGATGCCCGCCTTTTCCAGGTCGAGGCCGTCGAGATTGGGCTTGCGGCCAACCGCCATGAGAAGGTGCGAGCCGCTGACGGTTTCCTGGCCGGTATCCGTTTTGATCGTGACAGTGACGTGGCCGTTCGTGCCTTCGACCTTTTCGACCATGGCACCTTCGCGAATGTCGACACCTTCGCCGCGGACGGCATCAAGCACGACCGAGGCCAATTCCGGATCGTCCTTGCCCATGGCCTTGAAACCTTCGAGCACGGTCACCTTGGAGCCGAGCCGGCGATGCGCCTGCGCCATTTCCATGCCGATCGGCCCGCCACCGACGATGATCAGGTGATCGAGCTTTGCGCGATTGTCGAACAGCGTTTCATTGGTGAAATACGGCGTTTCCTCAAGGCCGGGGATCGGCGGCACGAATGCGGTTGATCCGGTCGCAATGATGAAGCGGCGCGCCTTGATCAGGCGATCGCCGGCGCGGACCGTCTGCTTGTCGACGAAGCAGCCGGCTGCCTGGATGACAGTGACGCCGAGGCCGGAGAAGCGCTCAACCGAGTCGTTCGGCTCAATGGCCGCGATGACGCTTTTGACGTGATCGTTGACGGCGGCGTAGTCGATCTGCGGTTCGACCGGTGCGATACCGAACGGCTTGCCGGACCGCATGGTGTGGGCATAGCGCGCGGCTGCGATCATCGCCTTGGATGGCACACAGCCGTAATTGAGGCAGTCACCGCCCATCTTGTGTTTTTCGAGCAGCACAACATGAACACCGAAAGCCGCCGCGGCCGCCGCAACCGAAAGCCCGCCGGAGCCCGCGCCAATGACGCACAGATCCGCTTCGATGATCTCGCGCGGCTCGGAAATGGACAACGGATCGCTGCCGCCACCGGCCGGGTTAAGCTGCTGCATTGGTGCCTCGCTTCTTGAACAAGTTCACGGCGACCGGAATGAGCGCGACGACACCGAGCGCCGCGCCGGCAAAGACCAGTTCCTTAGTGACGAGCGCGCTAAAATCGATCGTGTAAGCACAGTTGCCATCGCCCTTTTCAGCAATACAGGCAGCGTACACCTTATTCTGCGCCTCGACGACACTGCCAAGACCAGCACCTGCAATCGTGTATGCCGTCGTGCCGGGAATGATACCGATCAATGTGCCCAACACATACGTGCGCAGCGGCACGCCGAGTAGTGCCGGTGCGAGATTGACCACAACAAACGGGAAGGCCGGCACGAGCCGCAGGAACAAGAGATAGCTCAACGCGTTCTCCTGAAAACCTTCACGCAACTTGCCGATCCATGGTCCCGCCTTGGCAGCCAAGGTTTCGCCAAACGACGTCTTGGCGACGAGGAAGATGATCGTTGCACCGATCGTGGCGGCGACAACGGTGGCCGGCGCGCCAATCTGCCAACCAAACAACAGTCCGCCGGCAAGCGTCATGATCAGACCGCCGGGCAGCGACAACGCGACCACGGTAATGTAGAGCGCCATGTACGCCAACAGCGCGAGTGCGAGGTTACCGGCAATGAACGCCTTCAGTGCCTCATAGTTGAGACCGATGGTCTTGAACGACAGGTATTGGTGCCAGCCCATCGCGAACACCAGCACCATGAGACCACCGATGACGAGCAATGGCAGCCATCGGGTCCAGCTGCCACCCTGGGCGGCGGCGACGGCGCCAGCGCCGGTTGGGACGTTCTCATCAGTTGGCATCGTTCAAGCTCCAATCATATTCATAGTCGGCGATGGCGATGGCTTTGGCGAGCTTTTTGGCAAGCGCGGGCTTGGCGTACTTGGCGGCATGTTTGAGAGCTCCGCGCGCGCTGCCGCCAAAGTCAGCCACGAACCAGTCGTAAATCGACGACGCTGTTATGCGACCGCTTTTGGCTTGAAAGCCTCGCGAACTGTTAATGTAGGCCTTGGCGCCGGCATCAAGCATTTTGTCCAGTTTTGCACCGGTGAACGCCGCGGTTTGTAAATTCGGGCAGCCAACCGACGCACAATTGACCGCATAGTGGACGCGCGGATCCTTGAAGACCGGCCGCATGATGCCATGTTCGATGTCGTCGAGGCTGAGTTTTTCCCCTTCGACCTGCATGATCTTGGCCTTCCACGGCCCCCCTTTGCCGACCGATTTCTTGAGCAGATCGAACAATCCGCCATTGATCGAGATCTCGCGGATGGATTTTACGGGATAAGCGTCGAGCACAACGTCGATCGTCTTGGCGTTATAGAGGTTAGCCCAATAGGCGAACTGTTCAGGTCGCGCCAGGGTTGTCGGACGGACGCCCTCAAGCATTTTGACATAACGTTTCAGAGCGCCGTGACCTTTGGCCTTGAAGGCCTGATAGCGCACGCGATTGAGACCGGCGCGATCGGCGACGACATAGGTTTTGAGGAGCTTGTCCCAGGCGCTGTGATCGATGACCTTGGTTGCGCCGGCCGTGTGCCGCGAGAATTTTTCAGTTGCATCTGCAGTGGCGGGCAGCGCCATCGTTGCGATCCATGCACCGGCAACGGCCCCTGTCACAGCCCTTTTCAAGCCACAAGAGAGGGCGGTCGCGGTGGCCGACCGCTCAAGTATCGACGCATTGTCCATGGCAATTGATCTCCTCGTTGTAGCACCTCCCGATGTTAAGCCGGGCCCGTGTGGTCATGTAGGGGCAGCGATGGGGCGATTGGAACCACCTCTCAAGGACACGTGAAGCGCCGTGGTGGATCGTGATTGTACGTTATCGAGTATAATGCCGACCACGAGCAGACAGGTCCCAGTCGCCGATTGACTTGCCCATAGCGGCGCCATATAAGGCGGTTCTTTCATTTTCCACTGCGCGCGTGCTTTCCGGGTTTTGACGGAAACGTCGGCGGCAGTCATTCACAATCCGGAGTTTTGACGGTGAAACGGACCTACCAACCGAGCAAACTGGTGCGCAAACGCCGCCACGGCTTTCGAAAAAGACGCGCCACTGTTGGCGGCAACCGCATTCTGGCACGCCGGCGCGCCAAAGGCCGCAAGAAGCTGGCCGCCTAACAGCGGCCTTGCAGCCGCCGGATGTGACCACCAACCCGAGCGACGCCTCAAGGGCCCGGGATCCTCGCGATCCGCGGGCCGTTTGTGTTTGAGGGGCTACTCTCCGGACGCCCGGATACGGAGGTTCCGGTTCGGAAGCGCGAATTCAGAGGCTCGAATTCAAGGCTGGGCGCGATGAAACTTGAAACGTTGCGCAAACGCCGCGAATTTCTCCGGGTTCGTGGCGGCGGAAGATGGGCAACGCATGCCTTCGTGATGGAGACCAAACAACGTACGCCGCGAGGGAATTCGGCGCAATTGACTGAAAACAAAGGGGCGGGATACCGGCCGTCAGAAAGCAACTTTCCAGACAATGGGCCGCGGTTCGGCTTCACCGTTACCAAGCGGCTTGGCAACGCCGTCAAACGCAACCGAATCCGCCGCCGCCTCAAAGCAGCCATTCAGGCGGTTGCAGAAACGGCGGCCAAGGACCATTTCGACTACGTCATCATTGCACGGGCGCCTGCGCATGATATGACATTCGCAGAGCTCACCGAGTTGGTCGCCAAGGCCTTCGAACGGGTGCATCAACCGCCCCGCAAGACCCGTGACCGGCGCGACAAGCGCTCCGGCAAGGACAGCAGCGACCGAAATCCGGAGCACAAATAGCGGATGAAGTGAAATTAAATCCAAGGCCGTGACTCGGTGACGCTTGGCGACACGGCCAAAATTCGGCAAACAGTGCCTCAACATCCAAACAGCAGCCCTTTGTGGCTCCGCTTGCGCGTGCGGCAAACGACACCCGACAGGAAACTCTATGCAACCGCTCAACTCACAGAATGATCCTGGCGATCAGAAGAACATGCTGCTGGCGATTCTTCTATCCGTCTGTGTTCTGCTTGGATGGCAATATTTCTACGCCTCCCCGAAAGTGCAGAAAGAGCGCGAGCGGCTAGCCAATATCGAAGCCCAGAAGAAGAAGGCCGGCAGCCAGACCCCGGCGCAACCAATCGCCGGCGGCCAGGCGCCGTCGGCGCCGGGGACAGCGGCTCCCGGCGGTGCGGCGCCGAGGCTGGAAGGCTCCGCCCCGATTGCAACGTCGGTTTCCCGCGATGCTGCTCTGGCCAAAAGTACACGGGCAAGAATTGCGACGCCATCTATCCGAGGGACGGTCAATCTCAAAGGCGGGCGCATCGATGACGTCCTGCTGGTAAAATACCACGAGACACCGGACAAGAGCAGTCCGAACATTGTCGTGTTCTCACCGGCCAATGCGCCAAATCCGTATTTTGCCGAACACGGCTGGGTCGCGGGGCCGGACACCAAGGTGAAGCTGCCGAACCGGGATACGGTCTGGAAAACAACAGGCGGCAAAGAACTAACGCCAACGTCCCCACTCAAGCTGACCTGGGACAATGGTGCGGGGCTCACGTTCAAACGCACCATAAGCGTCGACGAAGATTACCTGTTCTCGATTTCCGACGAGGTCGAGAACAAGTCCGGCAACAACCTGACGCTGTTTCCCTACGCGCGCATCTTTCGCGGCGGCACGCCCACAATCGAAGGGTTCTGGGTGCAGCACGAGGGCATGATCGGTTTCATTGGCCAAAAAGAAGATCAAAAGCTCGAAAAGCTGAACTACTCGGATGCGTTGGAGCCCGGCGGCAACAAGGCGTTCAAGGATGCTATTGGCGGCTGGCTTGGGTTTACCGACAAGTATTGGGCCTCGGCACTGGTGCCGGATCAGAACACGCCGTACACCGCGAATATGATCTCGAAAGGCCAGACGGCGACGTCGAAAGAGTATTTTCAGACGGACTATCTGCTGCCGGCGGTGACACTGAAGGCCGGCGGCAGCCACAAGGTTGACCAGCGCCTGTTTGTCGGTGCCAAGAAGGTCGACCTGATCAATCGCTACGAGACCGAGAACGGTATTTTCGAGTTCAACTACGTGATCGACTGGGGCTGGTTCTATTTCATTACCAAGCCGCTCTATCAGATGCTGAACTGGCTTTATGGAATCCTCGGCAATTTCGGCCTCGCGATCCTTGGTGTGACCGTTGCAGTGAAAATCGCCTTTTTCTGGTTCGCCAATAAGTCGTACGAGTCGATGGCGAAGATGAAGAAGCTGCAGCCGGAAATGACGCGTCTGCGCGATCGCTACAAAGACGATAAGATGCAGCAGCAAAAAGAGCTGATGGAGCTTTACAAGAAGGAAAAGATCAACCCGATGGCGGGTTGTCTGCCGGTCCTCATTCAGATTCCGGTGTTCTTCGCGCTCTACAAGGTGCTGTTTATCTCGATCGACATGCGGCATGCCCCATTCTTCGGTTGGATCCAGGATCTGTCGGCGAAGGACCCGACGTCGCTGTTCAACCTGTTTGGCCTGTTGCCATTTGCCGTGCCTGACTTCCTCACCGTTGGTGTGTGGCCGCTGCTGATGGGAATCACGATGTGGATCCAGATGCAGCTTAATCCACAGCAGCCGGATCCCGTGCAGCAACAGGTGTTCAACTGGATGCCGGTGATGTTCACCTTTCTGCTCGCGTCGTTCCCAGCCGGCCTGGTGATCTATTGGGCATGGAACAACATCCTGTCATTGGTCCAACAATGGTTCATCATGAAGCGCCAGGGCGTCGACATACCGTTGATGGATAACCTGAGGCGCAACTTTGGTGCGATCGGAAAGTTCTTTGGTGACCTTACGAGCCGCTCGAAGAGCTGACGCGTGATGTCCACGTTCAGCGCCGAGGAACTCGCCCACGCGGCCTGGCTGTTCGCGCAGCCCTGGTATTTTGTGCGTGGCGTGCCGACACTGGAGTTTCTTCCCGAGGCCGACCGTTCCGAAATCGCTTTTGCCGGGCGTTCGAACGTCGGCAAATCGAGCCTGATTAACGGGCTCGTCAATCAGCATGGCCTAGCGCGGACCTCGAATACGCCCGGGCGGACGCAGGATCTCAATTTTTTCGCAGCAGATCCGGCACCGTTCTACATCGTCGACCTGCCCGGTTATGGCTATGCCAAGGCGCCGAAGGAAAAGGTCGATGCGTGGGGGCAAGTGCTGCGTGATTACCTGCGCGGCCGCGTGACATTGCGGCGGGTGTTCGTGCTGATCGACTCACGGCATGGCATCAAGCCGGTTGATCACGAGATCCTCAATTTGCTCGACGAGGCGGCTGTGCCGTATCAGGCGGTGCTCACCAAGATCGACAAGATCAAACAACCCGGCATACCGAAGGCGATCGACGCTTGCGAGGCGGAGCTGAAATCGCATGGCGCAGCGTTTCCGACAGCGCTGGCAACATCGACGGCCAAGTCCATCGGAATTGAAGAGCTGCGCGCGGCGGTGGTCGGCGCCGCGACATAAGTCCGCTCAACGGCTGGCAAGTGGCGCTGTGCGCTATCGCTGGGCGAGCAGCGAACTGCCGATGCCAAACAGGCCATCTCCGAAATAGCCAAGCACCAGCCCGGCGATCACCAGGCCAGCACCAATTGCGACGCGGCTGGCCATGCGGCCGTAGTTCGGTGCGACACGGATCGCGACAAGCTGCTCCGGCAACGCCCGGGCAGCCGCCAAACCATCGCGCCCGACAATTCGCGACGAGACGCTGAGTTGCATTGGTAGATAGCCGCGCTCGACCGGCGTTACGATCCATCGCCAACTGACAACATCGTCGCTGAGCGGCCCCATGTAACCTTCCGACCACTGCGTTTCAGGTGACGCCGTTTCGATCGTGAAGCCGCCTTCCGGCGCGCGCAGGCGCATGACCATTGCCTTGGTAATGATCTGTTCGTCGCGCGCACGCGGATCGGCGTTGCCGCCACTCCAAGCCTCGAGGCGGGCTCGCGGCGCCCGAATCTCGATCGTTTGGGGTATGCCGACGCGCATTCTTTTCGGAATTTCCTGAGTCAAAACTTCCGGATCGATGGGACTGATGTCGGGCGCCGGCTGGCCTGGGTGCATCGCCGGTGGTGACGGTGGGGTCGGCACGTATGCGGTTGGCGGCGGCGGGGCCGGTTGGGCATATTGCGGCACGTTGGCAGGTAGACCGCCCGGCGTCTCGTAAGGACGCTGTGCGGACTGCTGGTTGTAAGTTGGATGCTGCTTGGGCTGATGCTCGTGCGGCGGCGGAGGCGCGGGTTGGCCCTGCATATTTGGCAACGTTGATGGTTGGCCGGGGGGCGCTGCCGGCGGCTCAGGAGCGGGCGGCGGCGGGCTCTCATACGGCAGCGAGGACAATGCGTCCGGCGGCGGAGCGGCTGACAACCGAGGGCCGGGTGCCGGGGGCCGTGTCAATAACCGATCCGGGCCCGGGTCCGGCAATGATACGGAAGCCGGTGGTGCAGCTCGCGTCGGTGCTGCCGCGGAGGGGGCGGGCGAGCGGGCAGCAGGCGGCGCGAGCCGCGGCGGTTTTGGCGCCGACTCAAATGTCGGTGGTGGCGCAAGTTTGGGCGGCGCAGGCAATGGTGGTTGCGGTCGTGCCGGCGGCGTCGTTTGCGCGGCGTCGGTGCCACCGGCAGCGACTTCTCCGGCGACTGACCGAAATTTTGCCGCCCACTCCGGCGGCGTCGACGGCGGCATCTTTGGTGGTGCCGTCGGCGGTGGTGCCTGTGGCTCCAACTTGGCCGGATCGATCGGCGGCGGGCGCATGTCGATGGCCGGCGGAGACCGCGTCATCTCGGGTTCGGCTGCCGCCGGCGTGGCCGCTGTTTCAGCACCGGGCGCGTCGCGATAGACGGGCGGCTCGGGTGTCAACGAAGATGGCGCCGGGGCGGGTGGTGTCGGCGAAGATGTCTGCTGGGATGGCGGCGACGACGGCACAGGCGATTGAGGTGGTTGCTCGGCGGCAGCTGGCGGCGCCGAAAGATCGGTCTCATCCGGACGAGTCGCGATCGTGCCCCGCGCCGCAGCAATCCGCTCGCGCGCGCTGGCGATGATCTCATGAGCGGCCTGCATGTTTTGCAGGCGCGCCGCGCCAGCGTTGGTCGCCGCCGCGGTCGATGCTGCCAGTGCAGAACCCGGGGCCGGCGTACTTGCGGCCGGCGCCGGCGACGGCGTCACGGGTGATGGGGGAGACGGCAATGGTTGCGCCGGCGACCGTGCGGGCGCTGGTTGAGCTGCCGCCGGTCCGGAGGGCGGAGATGGCGAAGCATTCGAGTTGGCTTGCTTGAGCGCTGCAATCGCATTCTCGAACGTCAAGCCATGATTGCGCAGCATCTGGGCGGACGGAGAGCGACCGTCACCGACGACAGCTGCCAGCACCAGCGCACTCGTGACCGCGCGCCGCTTGCTCTTTTGCGCAGCCGCGCCCGCCGACTGAATAATGTGCTGGACGTCCTGGCCGAGTTCCGGCTGCTGCGGCTGACCGCCTTGTACACGATCGTCGAGCCGGCCGAGATAGCCCGAGACATCCGTCATGAGATCCGGGACGTCGACCGAGCTCGATTCCAGGATTACCGCCGCCTCACGATCGTCTGCAAATGCCAAGAGAAGGTGCTCGAGGGTGACCTGACGATGTGATTGCTCGAAGGCATACGTGATCGCACGCTGCAGCGAGCCGCGCAGATTGTGCGACATCTCTGTACGATCCAGTAACTTTCCAGCCTCGAACTGAGACATCTCCCGCTCCGCCACCCTCGTCCGGCACAAGAACCATCACCATGCAACCGATAACATGATTTGCCCTCTCGCCACACGCGATCCCGAAACCTTCGCATTGCAGTGAAATAATCGCTATCGGCTCGCTGAAACTCAATGCGCTGCGCCGTTGTTATGCATCATATGCAGATTTGCATCCGGCGCTGCTTTGATCGGATAAAAGAAACTAGACGAGGCAAACGGCGAATTCAGGGCGAAATTCCGTTGCGATCCATGCCCAGGCACGATAACTGCCGTTCACAACATTATGAGAAGGATATCGGGCGTAATGGCTCAGACAACGGATGCGGAAAGCAAGAGCGCTGAGACCGGAGCGGTATCCGCCCTGCAGAAAGCCCATATTTTAGCCGAAGCCCTGCCCAACATGCTGCAATACGACGAGCAAACCGTCGTTGTGAAGTTTGGCGGACATGCGATGGGCGACACGGCACTGTCGGATGCCTTTGCCAAGGACATTGTCTACCTGAAACAATCCGGCGTGAACCCGATCGTGGTGCACGGCGGCGGGCCACAGATCGCGGCGATGCTCAAGAAGCTTGAGATCAACTCCGAGTTTGTCAACGGATTGCGCGTCACGGACAAGCCGACCGTCGATGTCGTCGAAATGGTGCTTGCCGGCGCGATCAACAAGGAGATTGTCTCGGCGATCAACCGGCAGGGCGGCAAAGCCGTCGGCATCTGCGGCAAAGACGCCAACCTGATGATCGCCAAGCAGATCACTGAGATGGCCGACCCGGAATCCAATCTGATGAAGGCCGTCGACATCGGCTACGTCGGCGAGCCGATCAGCGTCAATCCGCATATTGTCAACGTCATCTCGAACTCGGATTTGATCCCGGTTGTCGCACCGATCGGCGTGACCGGTGACGGCCAGACATTGAACATCAATGCCGACACGTTTGCTTCGGCACTGGCCGTCGCAACCAAGGCCAAACGCCTGCTGCTGCTGACAGACGTCGCCGGTGTGCTCGACAAATCAGGCACACTCGTGCCGGAACTCACGGTCGAAACGGCGAGGGCGCTCATCCGTGACGGGACGATCAGCGGTGGTATGATCCCCAAAATCGAGGGGTGCATCGACGTGGTCGAAGGCGGCGTCGAAGCCGTTGTGATCATCAATGGCAAGGTGGCGCATTGCGTGCTGCTGGAGCTGCTGACCGAACACGGTGCCGGCACTATGGTGCGCACCCAAGATGCCGAGTGAACCACAGGTGCCACCGCAGATCCCGGTGCGCAGAGGAGATTCGACAACATGAGCCGCGGCTTTGACGATACACAGACGTGGGTGTTCGACCTCGACAACACGCTCTATCCCGCCGACAGCAACCTGTTTGCCCAGATCGACGTGAAGATGAAGGAGTTCATTGCGCAATATCTCAGCGTATCGCTGGAGCGCGCGCACTATCTGCAAAAGAACTACTACCGACAATATGGCACGACGCTATCCGGCCTGATGAAGGTCCACGACATGGACCCGACCGATTTCCTCCACTACGTGCACGACATCGACTTGGCACCGATCCCGGAACATCCCGAACTCGCCGAAGCGATCGCGGCCCTGCCGGGCAAGAAATACATTTTTACGGCCGGCTCACGCCGCCACGCCGAGAACGTCGCAGGCAAGATCGGCGTGCTGCATCTGTTCGACGACATCATGGATATCGTCGACACATCGTTTGTCGCGAAGGAGCAGGCGGCGGCCTACGACACGTTCCTCAAGCGCCATGGCGTTGATCCGACGCAGGCGGCGATGTTCGAAGACATGCCGCACAACCTGCTGCCGGCGCATATGCTTGGTATGACCACGACGTTGGTTCACTCGAGCTATGTCGACCACCCGGTGCAGCTGAAGATCCGCGAGTGGTCCGAGCCGCCGGAGCATGTTCATCACATGACGGAAGACCTCCATGGCTTCCTGCGCGATGTGCCGCTTGCTCAGATCAGCGGGCGCGAGTCGTAAAGAGCGAAGTTTGCAGAAAGTGCGCACGCAGATCGATCCTGACGTGCGGTTCGCGGCCATTGTATCGAGATTGACAAGACATTCCGTTTGCCATAACACTTAACTTATCAGTTAAGTATTAAATGCGATAACGCGATGTCCGAAGCTAGACTCGATACGACTTTCCAGGCACTGGCTGACCCGACACGGCGGGCGATCGTGGCGCGACTTCGGTCCGGTGAGCCGGCCTCGCTGAGCGACCTCGCGGCGCCGTTTGATATGTCGCTGCCCGGCGTGATCAAGCACGTCCGTATCCTTGAAGACGCCGGGCTGGTCGAGCGCGAAAAGATCGGCCGTACGGTATTCTGCCAACTCAACACCGCGCCGATGGCCGAGGCGATCAGCTGGCTTGAGGAAATGGAGCAGTTCTGGTCAGGCCGCCTGGATGCGCTTGTCGAACATGTCGAACGAGCCTCCGGACGCCCACAGACCACCAAGATGACCCGACCGAAATCCAAGCGGAGGACGTGACCCATGAAGGATACGCCAGAGACGACGTTGATCCTGAAACGGAAATTCAAAGCGCCGGTCGAGGCAGTCTACGCGGCGTGGACGGAACCTGAGCAGTTCGGCCAATGGATGGGGCCGGCCGTCGATATGGTCTGCGCCGTCGAGGCCCATGATGTGCGCGTCGGCGGGCGCTATGCGTTCGAGATTACCAACGCCGACGGCCAGGTGCATGGCGCCAGCGGCCACTTTCGCGACGTTGTCGAGAACGCCAGGCTGGTCTTCACCTGGACCTGGAATCACATGCCGGACACCGAGACCTTGGTGACGGTCGAGTTTCGCGGCTCTGACGAGGCGACGACGATGATCCTGACGCATGAGCGGCACGCTTCCGCCGAGAGCACGGATAATCATCGCGGTGGCTGGACCGGTGCGTTCGACAAGCTGGAGCGGCTGCTGGCCGGCAAATCGCACGGGCACACGGGCTAGCCCACGAGGCGCCCCGCACTTGGACTTTATCGACCTGTAGAAATGGACCTTAGCGATGACGATTACACTCTACGGATTTACGCCGACCCGTTCGAAGCGCGTTAAATGGACGTTGCAGGAGCTCGGTGTCGATTATGAAAACGTCAACGACCAAACGCTGATCGGATCGGACACGCTGCGCAAAGTGCATCCGCAGGGCAAGATTCCAGCGATCACTGATGATGGCCGGCCGCTGTTTGAATCATCGGCGATCTGCAACTGGCTTGCCGACAGCCATCCGGACAAGGGATTGATTGCAAAATCGGGCACCTGGGAGCGGGCGCTGCATGACCAGTGGTGCGGCTTCATCATGACCGAGCTTGAGGCGCATCTATGGACGATGGCGCGCAACAGCTTTGTTTATCCCGAAGATCAACGATCCAAAGAGGCTGTTGGACAGGCGCGGATGGAAGCGCTCAAATCGATGACGACGCTGAATGATCATCTCGGAGCGCATGACTATTTCGTTGGAGACGCATTTTCCGTGGCGGATATTTTTTGCGGCTTCGCGACCAGTTGGGCCGAAGGCCTGCAGCTGGCCGAAGAGGCGCCTCACGTCAAGGCGTTCAACGCACGGATCAAAGCGCGGCCGCATTGCGCGTTGAATGATGGGTGAGGCGACTGGAATGCGGACTACAGAATGAATTTCGAAAGGTCGGAATCATCGGCGAGGTCGCCGACGTGCTTTTGGACGTAGGCGGCGTCGATTGAGATGGTGTCGCCGGAGCGGTCGGAGGCGTCGAAGGAGATTTCGTCGAGGACGCGTTCCATGACGGTCTGCAGACGGCGGGCGCCGATATTCTCGACCGTCTCGTTGACCTTGACCGCGACATCGGCAAGCGCATCGATGGCATCTTCAGTGAACGCAAGATCAACACCCTCAGTCTTCATAAGCGCGACGTACTGCTTGATCAGGCTGGCCTCGGGCTCTGTCAGAATGCGGCGGAAATCCTCACGCGTGAGGGCACGGAGTTCGACGCGGATCGGCAGGCGACCCTGCAATTCCGGCAACAGATCAGCTGGTTTTGCGACGTGAAATGCGCCTGATGCGATGAAGAGAATATGATCGGTTTTGACCGTGCCGTGCTTGGTCGTCACGGTCGTGCCTTCGATCAACGGCAGCAGATCGCGCTGCACACCCTCGCGACTGACGTCGCCACCGACGCGGCCGCCTTCGCCGGTCGCACGGCAAACCTTGTCGATCTCGTCAAGAAACACGATACCGTCGTTTTCGACCGCATCGATCGCTTCGTGGACGATCTGATCGTCGTCGAGCAGCTTGTCGCTTTCCTCAGCGATCAGCAGCGCATAGCTGTCGGACACGGTCACGCGGCGCTTCTTGGTGCGCCCGCCCATCGCCTTGCCGAGAATGTCGTTGATGTTCATCATGCCCATCGACGCACCAGGCTGGCCCGGTATCTCGAACATCGGCAAACCGCCGCCGCCCTCATTGACGTCGACTTCGATTTCCTTGTCGTTCAGCTCATTGTCGCGCAGCTTGCGCCGAAAACTTTCGCGCGTGGCCGAACTTGAGCCTTCGCCAACGAGAGCATCGAGGACACGCTCTTCGGCGGCCGCTTCGGCACGGGCACGGACAGCTTCGCGGCGGCGCTCGCGCACCAGCGTGATACCGACCTCGACGAGATCGCGGACGATGCTCTCGACGTCGCGGCCGACGTAACCGACCTCGGTGAATTTCGTCGCCTCGATCTTGATGAACGGCGCACCGGCCAATTTGGCCAGACGGCGGGAAATCTCGGTCTTGCCGACGCCGG
>JAGDYV010000150.1:0-17529 GCA_049116495.1 Hyphomicrobiaceae bacterium
TAGCCAAGCGGTAAGGCAGCGGTTTTTGGTATCGCCATGCGGAGGTTCGAATCCTCCCACCCCAGCCATCTCACAACTCAAGTCCCGTATTTCGCTGGATATTCCTGGTGCGAACGCGTTTATTTCAGCCTAGGTTGAAATGAGACGTATGAAGAATGTTTATTGTCATCTTGAGTGTTCTGAGTTTCGTGCAGTTGATGATTTTTTATTGTGGAGTATTCAGCCGATGTGGGGACAAATGTTTCGTACAGTTGCAGCGCGATCGGCGCTTGCCGGGTTCTTCGTACTGGTGATGTCGTCAGCGGTGCATGCATGCGCCTGTTGTTCCACCTACGGTGTTCGCGGTGTCAGCGACGACGATGTATTGAACATCCGCAAATGGCCGTCTGCGCGGTCCCGGAAAGTCGGACAAATTCCCGCAGGCTTTTGTGGCATCCAGCGGCTTGGGCCGCGCCGGGGCAATTGGGTGAAGATCAACTACCGCAAGACGAACGGCTGGGTGCATTCGCGCTATATTCGATGGATAAAATAGCCAGCGCCAGTCAATTGAGTGCGGGTTTGACAACGTCCCTCAGGACATGAGATTTGCGCTCAGGACTGCTGGCGCATTGTTTGCGGTGCCATTTTCCAAAGGTCTTCCGACTACGGCGTTGTGATCGAGCAGGCGTACGGCGCCGTCGCGTGTTGCTCTGATCAAGTTGTTTGCAATCAACACCGCGCCGGGCTTGCCGTTCGCACTGACGCCGATGCCAATGCCGGCATTGCGAATGAGATTACCGTTGATGGCTACATCGCGGATCCATTGGCCCCACCCGACAGCGATTCCGATTGTTGGCGCACCTTCGATGGTGTTGCCGGTGACAACGGTGTCGGCTTCGACGTGAATGCCGACACCGCGCTTATCGACCGGCTCGTGTTCGCGTCGATAGAGATTGCGGATGATATTGCCGTTTACGGTGGCGAGCCGGCCGCCTTCTTTGAAATTGGTGACCTCTATGCCGGTTGCGGCGCCATCGACCAGATTGTTGGCGATCACGGCGCCTTCGAAACCGAATTCGGCGTAGAGCGCGACTTCTCCGATCTGGCGACAGTTGTTGGCGACAATCTGTGCGTTTGAAGCGCTGTTGCAGCGCACGGCAGAGTAAGCACAGTCGGCGATCGTGTTGGTTGATACCAGGACATGGTCCGCGCGGAAAGCATTGATGGCATTGCCATTCTGACCACTGCCGCCGGCGTATGATCGCACGTGGGAAATGTCATTGTTTGTGATCTGGCTGCCGTCAACTCCGCGTTTATCGCGCCAGATGACGATGCCGTTGTTGCCGGCATGACGGATAATATTGTGGCTGATGTCGAGACCCGTGGTCGCGTTGCCGGAAACAATCGCCGTGTGTCCGACGTGTTCAAAGTGGCAGCGTTCTATGCGCCCGGACGCCCGCCAAAGCCTGATGGCATGAACCGGAGCCGCGTGCACGACAACATCCTCAATTTGTAAATCCGAGGATGCCGTGAATGTCAGTAGCGCATTGTCTTTAGATGTATTCTTGTTAGCGCGCCCGTTGATCGTCAAACCGGCGAGCAGGACATTCGACGCGTTCTCCGCAATGATCAAGCCGTTGCCGGTTAAATCGATTGTTGTCAGACCGCGCGAACCGATCAGTTTGGTGTTTGGTCTGAGGCGAAGAGAGCCGCGGATATCATAGTAACCTGGCCCAAGCTGAACGGGCCGGCCAAGTGTTGCTGCTTGATCAATAACGCGTTGCAATCGGACGGTTGCGTCGCCACGGATGGGACCGACATCAAAGGATTTCATATGCGCCGGCGCTGTGCTCTGAGCCGCACTGGTC
The DNA here is from genome assembly GCA_049116495.1 of Hyphomicrobiaceae bacterium. Lineage (GTDB taxonomy): Bacteria > Pseudomonadota > Alphaproteobacteria > Rhizobiales > Hyphomicrobiaceae > CAJQQK01. The sequence goes on from JAGDYV010000150.1 coordinate 1,848, forward strand.
CCGCGGGCACTTGCTGAAACCAAGCCAAGCCCAAGACCGGCTGTCGCCGTTGCGGCAAGGAGGTTGCGTCGATCTACACTCATGTTGCCGTTCCGCAGTTGGCGCCGGGACCCCGACATGGGGCTTGGGTTCGGCTCTCCTCTGTGGTTAAGCAACAAATATGCCGAGCGGCGCCTACATGTTGAGGCAGGCCGAGATGATCTCGACGCCGCCCTGTCTGGCGCGGTCAAAATCTAGGTTAACGGCGCGACGTTGGCGCGGGGGCGTGTCGCGACCGGGGGCATCGCGAACGGCAACGGGAAGATGAACAAAGCCACTGCGTCCACCGAGCCCGAGTTCGTGCTGGGTCAGGACTGAGCGATAAAAAACGGCGTTGCACAAATATGTGCCGGCGTCGCGTGAAAGCCGAGTGGGCAGGCCAAGCCGTTTGAGCCGTGCATTGATGCGCCCGGCAGGCAGCAGTGTTTGGATTTCTTCTGGTCCAAAGGGTTCGATGACCGGCGTCATGGGCATGGCGCCGGATGCATCTATCCGCCCGGTTTCATTGCGTGCGAGCGTTTCGATGACAAACCCATGTGCCAGGTCGGAGACGCCGAAATGGACGGCGAGCGAGGGTCTCAGATCGCAAATTAGATCGCTGACGCGCTCAGGCGCGATCTCCCATTCCGTCGGTAGAGCTGCTGTGACGACGTTCGATGAGGGAAAACGGCGTCGAATTTCCGTGCCAACCTCCTCGGCAAGTGCAGCCGAGACGTTGTGTGGCACGCCGGGGAACGGACCAAAGCCGGTGATGAGTACAGCGCAAGTTGCATCGATCATGAGTGGCCGGTTGAGATCTGTTTGAGATTTGGCGAGGCTAAGGTTTGGCGTGCTCAGTGCAATCTATTGGCAATTATGGCGAGCGGGCAAATGATGAAACGAAAAGTTCGATGATTTTAGCGACCGCGGCTGATGGCGCAAGATTGCCAGCATGGACATCCTGCTCGGCTTGTTTGATCGCGGTGGCAATCTCTGGATTGCCACGCATTAAGCTTTGCAGTTCATCGGCCAGCATATCATGCATCCAGCGGACCGCCTGACTTTGACGTCGCGTTGTGAATTCACCGGTTGCGGTCAGGCGGTCACGATGGGATCGGATTTGATCCCAAAGTTTATCAAGTCCGCGGTTGTTGAGCCCTGAAACGGCAAGCACGGGTGGCTGCCAGTTTGTTGATGTCGGGGTTAACAGGCTGAGTGCTGCGCGATATTCCGACGCCGAACGCTCGGCGCGCTTCTGATTGTCACCATCGGCCTTGTTGATTGCGATGATATCGGCGATTTCGATGATGCCCTTCTTGATGCCTTGTAGTTCATCGCCGCCGCCGGGTAACAGGAGGACGAGGAATATGTCGACCATGTCAGCGACGGTGACTTCGGATTGTCCGACGCCGACTGTTTCGATGATCACAATATCGAAGCCGGCGGCCTCAACCAAGGCCATCGTTTCGCGGGTCTTTTTTGCGACGCCGCCAAGCGTACCTGATGTCGGGGATGGCCGAACGTAGGCGCTCGGATGAACCGCAAGCCGATTCATCCGCGTCTTGTCGCCGAGGATCGAACCACCGGTCCGCGTCGACGTTGGATCGACGGCGAGGACGGCGACCGTGTGGCCAGCTTCAATCAAGTTGATGCCGAACTGGTCGATGGTTGTCGATTTGCCAACGCCGGGAATGCCGGTGATGCCAATACGATGGGCCTTGCCGGTATCTTCAATCAGGGCCTGCAGGAGTTTGGTCGCATGTTCTTTGTGTGCTGGATTGGTGCTTTCGATCAAAGTTATGGCACGCGCCAAGATGGCACGATTGCCGGCTCGAATGCCGTCCACGTACTGGTCGATGTCGATCGGTTTTGCGGACATGGTTGGTCGGTACACCGGTTGCGGATGATTTCAATGAGTCGGGTTTGCCATAGCAGATATGGACAGTTCTTTCGAGTTTGGCACTGGCGGTGTCAATCAGGTGCCGGCCGTGAAAAGCGGTTCGCCAAGTTGCGCGTCGTCGACAACGAGGCCGAGGCCTGGTGGAGTCGGGACGTCTCCAAAACCATTTCGGCTGCGCGGTTGATAGCCCGCGATGTGTTCGTTCGTCCAATCGTTCATGAAAGAAACGCTCAGGAGAGAACGCGCCTTGGTGGAGGCGGCGAGATGGGCGGACGTGGCTGAAACAATGTCGCCGCCCCAAGTGTCTTCGATTGTGACCTGCAGACCGAGTTCCTGACCGAGGTCGCGCATCAACTTGGCCTTTGTCAGGCCACCGACCTTGGAAACTTTGAGATTGAAAGCGCCCGCACCACCTTCCCGGGCGGCACGCAGCAATGTTGCTGGATCGTTGACCACTTCGTCGTAAACCATCGGTAGCGTCGTATGTTTGCGAACTTCGATGCATTCCTCCATCGTTGGACAAGGCTGCTCGAAGTAGAAGCGCGGTAGATCCTCCATCGCACGCGCTGCAATGATGGCCTCGTTCAGCCGCCAGCCACAATTGGCATCGCCGACGATGATGTCTTCCGGCCCGGTTTGTTCAACGACCAGTTTAGCGCGGGCTGCATCTTCATTCGGGTTGTTGCCAATCTTGAGTTGGAAGCGGTGAATGCCTTCTGCACGACGGGCAAGGACGTAGTTGATCATTTCCTCGGGCGTTCCAAGCGGAACGGCGAAGTAGAGCGGAAATGTTGGTTCGCGGACGCCGCCAAGCATCTGCGCGACGCTGGCGCCCCAGACCTTGCCGGTCAAATCCCAACAGGCGACGTCAATCGGACTCTTGGCATAGGCATAACCCATGAGCACGGCGTCCATCGCGTCGTTGATTTCGGCGAGATTGGTTGGGTCTTTCCCGATCAGGGCCGGTGCAAGCAGTTCAAGCGCGGCACGTGCTCCGCCCGCGTGCGCTGGGAGATACGTTGTGCCGAGGGGACAGACCTCTCCCCAACCGTCGCGACCATCGTCGCAGGTGACCCGCACCAAGGTAGAGGGCAATGAGGAAATATCGCGCCCGCCGGACATCTTGTAGGTCCCATGGATATAGGTCAGCTCGTAGTGGAATACGTCAATTCTTGTGATTTTCATTGGCGCGGATTTCTTTGAGTTGTTGGGTTTGAGCGAGGGCGATGACGGGCGGAGCATAACCGAGTTCAAGCTGTGCTCGGACAACTTAATGGATGTCTGGCCGTCAGCTAAAACGGCCAAGTTGCCGGGCACTGCAATCGGGTAAACACATCGTTAAGGATCGCATCGTATCGTGACATGTTCGGGCGGCATGTGTCGGAGATCAATATGATATTGCGGATTATTGCAGGATCGGCGATTGCGCTTGGCCTGGGACTCATGACGGAGAATGTACACGCGGCGCAAACGTTCCTTTGCGACGATGGCCGGATATTGCACGTGCAGATGAAAGATCTTGCGCGGTTGAAGCGTGAGGATGCCTGCGTTGCTGCGCATTATGGCATTGCGGTCCAGCCGGTGCCACTGCCGGTGAAACGGCCGGCGCTTGCAGCTGCTGGTGTGCTCAAAGGCAGTCAAACGGTTGCGCCTGACAAACCTGCGATCGGCGCGCTGGCACAGGCGACCTCAAGTTTTCGCAATGTGCGCATTATCAACGCGCAGCGCGGTGGTTCCGAGTGGTTTCAGCACAGGCGCTGATCCTTAAAACGGGACGCTTTAACGGCGCTTGGTTATCCGCGAAATTTTCGCACCAAGGCGGATGCGGCACTGCGTGGGGGATGGCGCAGGACCTGCTTGTGCTTGACCGCATTACTGGCCGGCGCTTCCGGGGTATCGGGAGAAGAGGCTGTCTCCTGCTCTTTGGCCAGCCGAGATTTCAGAGCGACGCTGGCACTATAGTTTGCCATGGCGATTTGGTAGTCTGCAAAGCCAAGCCCGGGTTCCGGCTTGGTGACGGAGCCTTTGAGCGAAATAAGACCGAACGAAGTTAAGTGCATAAAACATGCCCCACGACCAGCGATGTCATCATCATAGTCAGATGACATTACAAAGGGCGCAATTTCGGTGGTCGATTTTGAAGCTATTTGCGACCGCGCGGTTAAGGTCCTGTTAGGGCTATCTGGCGCCCACGTCGAACAGGAAAAGTTGCCCAGCGCTATGGGCAAGTGTTGGTGACGCGGGCCGTTCGTCGACAATGCGCGTCAGTGTTTCGTTGCGTTGCAACCTCTGGCGCAGAGCTTCAACCATATGCGTGTTGCCTTGGACGACGAGCAAATGAGCTCGTTTGCTGCGTCGCAGATCACCGACGATCCAATCGTAATAGTCCGCAGAGAACGCTGCAATTGAAGCGCCCGGAAAACCGTGATCTGAACCACCCCAAGAGGCGATTGCGATGTAGTTCATCAGGTACCATTTCGTTCCGGCTTGCTTGAACATGCCGTCCGTTGTTTGGCGCGGAGCCGTGCAGCGATCGGTGGTGCCGGCGGCGACAGCGACCGCGCAATCGGAGCGGTTTTTGGATGCGCCGGACAAATATGCGTCGACGATCGGCTGACCGGCCATGGTGGTGTGCAGCGGTATGGTCGGCTTGGCATGGATATGTGCGAGGCTGGCATGGGCCTGCTGATGAAAGGGATCGCGCAACGTATCGACGGCCGGGCCGAGAAGCGCTGCCGTCAGAACGGCCGCGGCGAAGGGTTGAGCGAGCGTAGACGGTAGCTTGCGGAGCACGATCGTCAGGCCGGATGCGGCGCACAAGATCAGCCATGGAAGCAGAAAGACGCTGAAACGCTCTTCCATAACAGGGAAGAAGCCGGCGATGTTGGCGGTCACAACGAGGCCGAGAAGGGTGCCGGCCTGGAGGGCGTAGACGCTGGCTCGACGGCTAAGGGCGTATCCGCCGACAAGAGCTGCAATGGCGATGAAGGGCGCCATCGACTGCCAATGGCTCGCAATGATATCGAGCAGGCGGCCAGCAAACCACATCGGGTAGAAGGCGCTGTCGGGTGCAAATCCGGATGGGCCATAACCATAGGCATGGTTGGCTGCGATCAGTTTCAAGCTGGGGCTGAGATAGCCGGCGAAGTAGGCGGTATAGAATGCGAGGGCAGCGGCGAAGATCGCTGCGGGTCGGACACAGCGCCACTGGTTGAAAGGTCGCCCGGCTGTGAGATCCATACGCGCGATCGACAGGATCAGCGGGGCGCCGATCGCGAAGGCAACGAGCGGAAACGCCGTGGTGGTGAGCATCGCAAGGCCGAGAAGGCCAAGGCGAAATGGTGTTGACGCCCAAAAACCGCGGGTTGCCGGATGGAAAGCGATCATCATTGCAAAGGCAAAGAGTGCTTCGAACATGTAGGGCTTGGCGTCGGTCGCAATGCGTGCGGTGACGAAGCTGCCGGCGAGCAGGGCGGCCATCAGGATGCGGGTGGTGCGGCATGTATCAGGCAGGCGCGTGATCAGGGCGAACGTTGCGAGCAGGGCCAGGAAGGACGGCAGGCGGAGCAATGATTCCTGGAGTCCGGCGAGGCTGTGGATCAGTTTCAAGAGGGCAATATAGGCGACGGGTGCAGCCTGATCGTAGAACGGTAGCGGTGCCAGCAACTCATGCCAGGCGATGTCGCGGACGTTGACGAACAGCATCGCTTCGTCGAGCCAGAGCGTGGCCGGGTGGATGAGGCGCAGCGCGTAACCGATTGCGACGGCGGCGACAAGCACAAGCGGCAACAGGCGCAGGCCGGCTTGCAGATGGCTGCGCCATTCCGTTTGGCTTGACCGAATGTCAACGTCCGTCCCGCTTTGGGCCATTCTGCTACCTTGGCTGCCCCCCTGGCTGCCCCTCCTGGTTCGATTACACCTGAGAGGGTAGCGCAGGAGCGCTGATATTGCGTAAATGAACGTTTGCTGCGGAGGATAAGGGCAATGGGCGCGTTGACGCTTTACGGTTTGAAGAACTGCGATACCTGCAAGAAGGCATTGAAAGCACTTGAAGGTGCGGGCTGCGAAGTGACTTTTGTTGATATTCGTGCTGAAGCCGATCTTGAGGCAAAGCTGCCGATGTGGTTGGCGGCGGCAGGCCGTGATGCTTTGGTCAATAAGCGCTCGACGACGTGGCGTGGGCTTGATGAGGCAATGCGCGCGCAGGCGGACGGCGATGGCGCGGCTGCGTTGCTGAGCGCCAATCCAACGCTGATCAAGCGACCGGTGATCGAGGCCGGTGATGCGGTGCATGTTGGGTGGTCGGCCGCGATCAGCGGTGCATTGATGCGAGGAAGTTGACGTTGCATGCTCATGCAACATTAGCAGTTTGGTGATCTTCGATGTCGGGCGATCTCGCGAAATACATATCGAACGCGCGCATGTATGCGGTTAGTGCGGAGGCGGAGACAGCATGGAAAGGCTTGCTAGCCCGGGTAGCCGACGATGCTGGTGTCGGATTGGCTTACGAAACCTATGCTGCGCCACAACCGCTTGAAGAACTTTGGCGCCGAGTTGATGTTGGCTGCGTGCAGATGTGCGGCTATCCGATCGCGCTTGGGATTGCCGATGTCATACCATTGGCATCACCCATTCCCGCCGCAGCCTGGGCGCAAGGAAAGCCCGTTTATCGGACCGACCTGATTGTGCGCTCGGGGGTGCCGTATAAGGTTCTTGCTGACACGTTTGATGGCATGGTCGGTTGGACCGTCGAGCACTCTCATTCCGGCTTCAATGCGCTACGTTATCATCTCTTGCCGTATCGCACGCGCGAACGGCCGCAAGTTTACCGGCAATCTGTCGGCAATCTCATCACAGCGCGCCGGGTCCTCGACAGTGTACTTGATGGTACAATTGATATCGGCCCCCTTGATGCGTACTGGCATATGTTGATCCGCAAATATGATCCTGGAATCACTGCAGGCGTTCGCGTCCTTCAATCAACTGAGACGGCGCCAATGCCAACATTTGTGGCGGCACCGTCGATGCCGATCGAAGACGTCATCCGATTGCGTGAGGCGTTCTCCATGGCCAATATGCGACCGTGGTTCGGTCAATTCAAAGAGGCACTGTTGATTGATGGTTTTGCCCATGTCACGCGGCAGGCCTTTGATGCAACCCTGGCGTGGGACAAATCTGCCAAGGCGGCTGGATATCCTGAACCAACCTGAGGAAGCGCTCGGCTGTTGGATTGACAGGCTAGGAGTGACGGGGACATTGTCCGGCACACGCTCAGGCTATTGTCACACGGGTTACTTGCCATGATCTCTGTATTTGGTTCGGTCAATATGGACCTGACATTCCAATTGGCGGCATTGCCATCGCTCGGTGAAACCGTGCTGACGCCAGAATTCAGTGAAGCTGTCGGCGGGAAAGGGGCGAACCAGGCGATTGCCGCAGCGCGCGATGGAGCAGCTACACAATTTACAGGATGTGTCGGTGATGATGCGTTAGGCGCGACCGTCCGATCGGCCCTGCAGGCCGAGGGGATCAACCTGGAAGCGCTAACGACGGTTGCCGGTAAAACGGCGCTGGCATCGATCTGGGTTGACGTGCGTGGTGACAACATGATCGCCGTGGCATCCGGGGCCAACGCGAAAGTGACGGCCGAGATGCTGGCGTTACAAGCTCTCAACCGGGAGACCCTTGTTGTCTTGCAGATGGAAGTGCCAGCGTCGGAAATCGAGGCCGTTATTTCGAAGGCAAAACAGAACGGTACAAAGGTACTGCTTAATCTCGCGCCAGCACTTCCGATATCGATGGGCGCCCTGCAACAGCTCGATATTCTGGTGCTGAACGAACATGAGGCGAGCACACTGTGCGAACAGCTCAAGTTTGCCGCTGCGACACCCGATGAGCAGATTGTCGGGCTGACGCGGTTGCTCGACGCGAGTGTGATTATCACGCTTGGGGCAGAAGGCGTCGTTGCTATGCATAAGGGCCAAACCTTTCAGGTGCCGGCATTGGCAATTGAGCCGGTGGACACGACAGGCGCCGGTGATTGCTTTGTTGGTGTCTTTGCGGCCGGCTTGGATGCCGGGCTGTCTTTCGAAAATGCGTTGGCGCGCGCGGCAGTAGCCGGTAGTCTAGCGTGTACGGTCGTTGGCGCGATGCCAAGTTTTCCGACAAGAGATTTGATTGATCAGGCGATGGCGCAATGCTCATGATCTTTGGATCCAATGGTGTTTCTGCGCCTTGATATCGCTTGATGAAGGCCCCGCGTTCGAGTGAATAACTCAACGACGAAAGAGATCGTTGCGGCCGCTGGATCGGGTTATACCTTCCGGATTCCTTTGCAGATTGGGAGCGATCGACATGGCCAACGTTTATCTGGCGGGACCGACCGTCTTTTTGCCCAATGCAGCGGAAATCTTCGTGACGATGAAGTCGATCTTAGCGTGTTACGACCTGACGGGTGTCGCGCCGGTTGATAACCAGGTCGGACTTGAGCAACTGCCTCCCGGCGAGAAGCTGGCGGAAGCGATCTATCTTGCCGATGAGCAGTTGATGCGTGCGGCCGATGCCGCGATCTTCAACATCGATCCGTTTCGACGCGGGACTGAAATGGATGCCGGTACGGCCTTCGAGGTCGGGTTCTGCAAGGCTCTTGGTTTGCCGATGACCGGCTGGACGACTGACGCGCGGAGTTACCCGGACAAAGTTGAGAACTATATGACGTCCGTTTTTGGTGAGGAACTCATCTCGGTCGGAAAGAACAAAGACGGTGGAACGTCCGGTGCTTTGCGGGACCCGGATGGTGTGTTGGTCCACTCGGAAGGTAAGTTTCAGAATTTGATGATCGATGTTGCCATCGAAAAGTCCGGTGGCCAGGTTTTTGCCGACACGGATTGGGAGAAAGCGTTCGGCGATGCAGCCAAGTGTCTCGCCCGATTGGTCAAAGCCAAGCAAGCGTGATGCAGCATACAGTCAGAAATGCGTCGTGCGTCTGCGGGCAGGTGCGATGCGAGGCTGTTGGGGCACCCATCCTAAGCGCGGTATGCTATTGCGATGATTGCCAGTCGGGTGGGCGGCTGCTTGAAGAATTGCCGGACGCAGCCCGCGTGCTTGATGTCGATGGCGGGACGGCGGTGCTGGTCTATCGCACGGATCGATTTCGCTGTGTTGCAGGCGAAACGCTCCTGCGCGCTTTTACATTGAAAGAGCGGGCTTATACAGAGCGGTTTGTTGCGACGTGCTGCAATACGGCCATGTATTTGAAATTTCGTCCAGGCCACTGGGTGTCGGTCTACCGGACAAGGTTTGAGGGTGATCTGCCGCCGATCGAGATGCGCAGTCAAATTCAGTTTCGGAAATCTGAGACGCCTTTTCCCGACGACGCGCCGCGCTATCGTCGGTTCCCGTTGAAATTGTTCGGGCGGCTGCTTTGGGCGCGCTGGCAGATGTTGGTTGAGCGGTAGATCGTGACCGGTTGCCTGGATGCGCTGGGCGGGCAATTGGGCTGCTGCCATTTGTCTGCTGATCGACAATTGTCGGCGGATCAACGACGATCGATACTATAAAAGGCGGCGCTGACCGATTTGACGTATCGGTTGAGTTTGGTCAGGAGATGATCGTTGAGTGAACTTTATCGAATGACGGCAACTGAAGTCGTCGCCATGTTGCGCAGCGGCGATATTGCGCCATTGGAACTTGTCGATGCAGCGATTGCGCGGATCGAGGCGGTTGACGGCCAAATCAATGCGTTGCCCATTCGCTGTTTCGATCGCGCACGGGCGCAGGCGCGCCAGGTGACAACCCGAAACCGAGCGGCGGATCCGCGTTGGCTGGCCGGCCTGCCGATCGCGGTGAAAGACTACAACGACGTTGGCGGTGTGCGTACGACCTATGGCTCACCGATCTTTGCTGATTTTGTGCCTGAAAAATCAGATGCGACGGTTGCCCGGCTGGAGCGCAACGGTGCAATTGCGATTGCCAAATCGAACGTGCCGGAGTGGGCCGGCGGCAATACCTTCAATCCGGTCCATGGCGCGACACTGAACCCTTGGCAGACAGGATTGAGCGCAGGCGGTTCGTCGGGCGGGTCTGCTGCTGCGTTGGCGAGTGGTCAGGTGTGGCTGGCGACTGGCAACGACCTTGGCGGCAGCCTCAGGACGCCGGCGAGCTTCAATGGTGTGGTTGGCCTGCGACCCGGTCCGGGGCGCGTGCCGCGCGGAGCACGCCTGTCGGCGTTCGACGCGCTTTGGGTTGAGGGGCCGATGGGGCGTTGCGTTGCAGATGTCGCGCTGATGCTTGATGCCGGTGCGGGGCACGAGGTGGACGATCCGTTTTCATTCGACGATCCCAATACGGTATTCGTCGACGAGCTCAAACGCGACGGCTTGCCGAAACGCGTGGCGTTCAGTGCCGATCTTGGCGTCGTCCCGATGGATCGCGAGGTTGCACGTATCTGCGAAACCGCAGCGGGGCGGTTTGCTGATCTTGGCGCCGAGGTTACGGATGCAGCACCGGACTTTTCCGGTGCGCTGGATGGTTTTCAGACGCTGCGTGCGGTGCTGGTGGCAACGATGATGGGGCCGATCCTGGAAGCACATCGTGCTGACATTGCGCCGGAGATCATCGGCAACATTGAGCGCGGCTTGTACGTGACACCGGAAGAGATTTTTGCGGCTGAGCGCGTGCGGTGGCAACTCTATCATCGCATGGTCGCTTTCTTTGAGCATCATGACGCGCTGATTTGTCCGGCGGCATCGATCCCGCCGTTTCCGGTTGAACAGCGTTATGTCGAGGAAATCGACGGGCAACCGTGTGTGACATACATCGACTGGTTTGCGATTACATTTGCGTTGACCATGACGTCATGCCCGGTGGTGAGCCTGCCCTGCGGTTTTACGTCGGATGGCTTGCCGGTGGGTATGCAACTTGTCGGGCGGCCGCGTGGAGAGGCGGCGCTGCTGCGTGCGGCGCATCATCTGGAAGCGCTGCTTGGCATTCCTGGACAGTTGCCGATCGACCCGCGGCCGGCGGTGTAGTTGTGCCCGGCGATCCGTTCTGGTGCAGCGGTTTATCCTTCATGCACTGATCCTTGCTGATGCACCAAAGACCGGCACATCGATAGGCTGGCAAGGATCCCAATGAAGCGAATGTTAAACTTTCGGGGCTATGGTCCAAGTCGACGTGGCCAAGGTATCCGCCCATATTTTTTGGGTGATTAGGCGCATTGGACGACCTTTTGTCGTTCCGCCGTATACTCACCGCATGATGCGCCCACGCTTCATCCGTAAGAACCATTCCGTTTTCTGGCGGCGTTGCCTGGAGCCCGTATCATGCAGTCGATGCGTGTATCGTTTAATAAATTCAACGCGCAGTTTCTGACCGCGATGCGGTCAAACTATCCATATTTGCTTTTTGCAGTCGCGGCGCTGTTGACTGTTTTCATCATTGCCAATTCGCACGGGCTGGGAAAGATATACGCCCTTTCAAAATCAGATGAAAACCAGGATCTAGCCGGGCTGTTGACACTTGCCGTTTGCTCGACTGTTGGTTTGATCGTCGCGCTGGTATTCAGGTCACGGGAATTGAGCAAGGAAGTTTCGCTGCGCGTTCAGCTGGAACGAAGGGCGGACACGCTGGCGCACCACGATGCGTTGACGGGTATTTCGAACCGACGAAGTTTTGCTGAGAAATCGCAGGAGATGATGACGGTTGCTGCGCAATCCGGGACCGCCGTTTCCATGCTGGTGATCGATCTTGACCGCTTCAAGCCGGTCAATGATCTCTATGGGCATGCCGTCGGTGACAAAACTTTGCAAGTCGTGACGGACAGGATCACCAGCCGATTGCGCGCAACTGATCTGGCGGCACGCACCGGTGGCGATGAATTCGCTGTGCTGTTGTACCATGAAGCTGGCGATGACGGCCTCGCCGAACACATTGCCCGTCGTATCCTCAAGACGATCAGCAAGCCGATTTGGATCGAAGGCAAAGGGATCAGTATTTCCTCGAGTATCGGTATTTCACAAGCGCCACGCGATGCCACGGATTTTGAAGATCTGAGCGCGAAGGCTGATCTCGCCATGCAACGCGCCAAGAAGCTGGGGCGCGATACCTACACCTGCTATGACAACGACATCGGTGAAGTGCAGCAACAGCGCCTCGAACTGGAAGCGGGCCTGCGGAACGCCATTGAGACACGCGAGATTGTGCCGTATATGCAACCGCTTGTGTCGCTGCGTGACGGCAGTTTGCTCGGTTTTGAGATACTCGCGCGTTGGCGTCACCCGCAACGCGGTTTGATTCCACCCGATCGGTTCATTGGCATTGCCGAAGAGTGCGGCCTGATCAGCGAATTGATGCTCTCCACCTTGCAACAGGCCTGCGAGACGGCGGTAGACTGGCCGGGGAATTTTAAAATTGCGGTCAATCTCTCACCCATCCAGATCCAGGATCGCGAACTCGCAAACAGGGTCAAAGCAGTTTGTGATACAACCGGATTTGCCGCAGAGCGTCTTGAAATAGAGATTACCGAAGCGATATTCATCAATGATAGCGACCTCGCCCAAGTTGCGATTGCCGAGTTGAAAGCGTTGGGTGTTTCGGTGTCACTTGACGATTTCGGTACCGGCTTTTCAAGTATGCGCTACCTGAGTGAGTTTCCGATCGACAAGGTGAAAATCGACCGCAGCTTCGTGATGGGCCGCGATGACAACGGCAAGAACGAAAAAATCGTAAACAGCATCATTTCGCTCGGGCACAGCCTCGGCATGTTGACGATTGCTGAGGGTGTCGAGAAAGAAACGGACGTTGAATGGCTGGTCGAGCAAGGATGTGACCAGGCGCAAGGGTATCTCTATTCTGCCCCGGTGGCGCTGCCGGATGCGTTGTCGTTTGCTGAAGCCGATCGCGGGAGCGAAACGGGCTCTTCGGCGACGGCTGGCGTGCGGCAACGGAACTGCCTGGTCGACTGAACGTCCTGATGAACGAGAATGCTTCTGCCATCTGTTCGCGTGCGGGTAAGACTTGGTCAAGACAGTTTGCCTATTCTGAACCACGTTCGTTGCGTTGATCGACTGCACCCAGCCCAGACCACAGTCGGCGCCCGGCTTGTCCGATGATCGCGATGCGCCGACAGTGATAGGGTCGATTGTGCCAAGCTATTGACGCACAAGGGTAAAACTGATTGGCAGACCATTATGATATTGGACAGTGAGACACCCCCGTTCGCGACGGCGATGGTCGTGGATGATGATCCAATTCTGCTGGAGATTGGATATGCGGCGTTACAGTCTTTGGGAATTGGTTCCATAATCCGGGCGACATCCGGCATCGACGCTCTGAAAAAACTGGAGGCGAGTGGTGAACGTGTCGATCTCATTCTCAGCGACTTGCAGATGCCAGGGATGGACGGCATGGCGTTTTTCCGCGCCCTAAAAGCCGCAGACTATGGTGGGGCGCTGATCGTATTGAGCAGCATGGATACTGCGACGCTGGCGCTTGCCCAACGGCTGGCTGCGAGCCAGGACATTGATGTGCGCGGTATTTTGCAGAAGCCGCTTGACGTGAAGCGGCTCGATACCTTGTTGAGGTCGGAACCGACAATCAAATTGTCAGGCATCGGTCATGAAGGACCGGCCTCTGAGGTGCTCGATGCTGACGATCTCCGGCGTGCGATTGGTGACGGCGAGATCGTTCCCTTTTTTCAACCGAAGATTTGTGTTGCGACGGGGGCCGTGGTCGGGGCGGAAGCGCTGGCGCGTTGGCGGCATCCGGAGAAAGGATTGCTCGCGCCGGATCTTTTTATCGGATTGGCTGAGCAGAACGGCCTTATCGCTGACCTGACCTGGTCCATCCTCCGCGCGTCACTGGTTGAGACGCGGCGGTTTCGCGAGCAAAACCCGGACTTTTGCGTTGCGGTCAATTTGTCGGCGGATCTGCTTGGTGATCTCGGATTGCCAGACCGAATCATGGAGCTTGTCAGCGAAAGCGGCCTGACGGCGGACGCGTTGCAACTGGAGATTACCGAGTCGCGGTTGATCGACCAGTCTTCGGAAGCCATGGAGGTCATCGGCCGGTTGCGCTTGTTCGGGTTCCAGTTGTCGATCGATGATTTCGGGACCGGTCAATCAAACCTGGCGACATTGAGTGCTTATCCTTTTACGGAACTGAAGATCGATCAATCGTTCATTAATCCGGCACCGACGGATGCGCGGGCACGGGCCATTGTCGTTTCGTGTGTTGAACTCGGGCGATCGCTCGATATGCGCATCGTTGCCGAGGGGATTGAGACCGCAAGCCATATGGCACTTGTTGCGGAGCTGGGTATCGATGAAGGGCAAGGGTATTGGATCGCCAGGCCACAGCCGGCGGCACAGCTCGACGTCATCGCGAGTACGGGACTTGCCTGATTCAAGCTTGCCGCAAGTTTGCTTTATATAATTGCGGCATGCAGTTTGATTCCAAAACGCGAGAACTTGCCCGGGCACACGATGCTGTTGATCGTTTGCAGGAGATCAAGAATTCTATGGAAGAGCGCGCAGAAGCGCGTGAGAAGCTGCACGATCAGATCGTGCGCGGCGTGCTGCTCATGATGATCGTCGTCGTGGTGTTAATCGCGATTTGGAAATTGTGAGTCGGGAAGCACGATCAAGATGTCCGATGGCTACTCCGCAGCTTCAGCTGGTGCATAGCCCAACTGCGCATTCAGCTTTTCGATCAGGTCGGCGGCTGCCTCGGGAATGTTGGTGCCGGGCCCGAAGATTGCCTTGGCGCCCGCGGCATAGACAGCATCGTAATCATCCGGCGGGATGACGCCGCCGACAACAATCATGATGTCGTCACGGCCCTGATCGGCGAGCGCCTTGCGCAGTTCCGGCACGAGTGTGAGATGGCCGGCGGCCAACGACGACACACCGACGACATGGACGTCGTTTTCGACCGCCTGACGGGCGACCTCTTCCGGTGTCGAAAACAGTGGCCCGATATCGACGTCAAAACCGATGTCGGCGAAAGCGGTGGCAATCACTTTCTGGCCGCGGTCGTGGCCGTCCTGGCCGATCTTGGCAACGAGTAGACGCGGCCGGCGACCATCGTGGGTCGCAAATGTTTCGACCATGGCTTGGACTTTGCTGAGGGCCTGCATCGACTTGCCTTCGTGTTTATAGACGCCTGAAATGGCGCGGATCTCGGCCTGATGGCGGCCAAACACTTCTTCCATGGCATCGGAGATTTCACCGACGGTCGCCATGTCGCGCGCCGCGTTGACGGCGAGTTCGAGGAGATTGCCATCTGCGCGTGCGCCGTCGGTCAATGCCTTGAGACTGGCCTGCACCTTGGCGTCGTCGCGCTCGGCGCGCAGGCGCTGCAACTTGTCGAGTTGCTGGCGGCGGACGCTATCGTTGTCGACGCGCAGGATCTCGATGCTCGCTTCATCGGCGACGCGGTATTTGTTGACGCCGACGATGGTCTGCGCGCCGGAGTCGATACGTGCCTGGGTGCGGGCGGCGGCCTCTTCGATGCGCATTTTCGGAATGCCGGCCTCGATCGCCTTTGACATGCCGCCAAGTTCCTCGACCTCCTGAATGTGCGCCCAGGCCTTATTGGCGAGATCCTGCGTCAGGCGTTCGACATAGTAACTGCCGCCCCACGGATCGGCGACGCGGGTGGTGCCGCTTTCCTGCTGCAGGAAGAGTTGCGTATTGCGCGCGATGCGGGCGGAGAAGTCGGTCGGCAGGGCGATGGCTTCATCGAGCGCGTTGGTGTGCAGCGACT
>JAGDYV010000151.1:0-29640 GCA_049116495.1 Hyphomicrobiaceae bacterium
CGAGATAGAACGGATAGGGTTTTGACAGATCTGCGGCGGGATCATAGGCGTGGATGAGTTCTTCGTAGCTGATGGTGTCCGGCGTCCAGTCTCCCATCAGACGATGACTGAGTTCAGCTTCTTCGATGCCCGTCGCACGGGCGAGCGCGCGAGTCATTAGTTTCTGGCTAACCCCCATGCGAAAACCGCCGGTGATCAATTTGTTGAACACGAAGCGTTGCGTTGCCGGCAGTTGATCCCAAGCCGCGAGGACTTGTTCGCGCTTGCCCGCTTCATCAAGCGCAGCGAACGATTTCGTGACGCCGATCCAGTGCGTGAGGCTCAGATCGCTGCCACCGGTTGCATCGGGCAGGATGACGGCGATGGTCTCGGCCAGGTCACCGACGACGGCGTAGGATTCTTCGAACAGCCAAAGCGGCAAGCCGGCATGCTCGGCCGCCCACTGGCGCAGCAAGGTTGTCGAAACACCTCGGCGCGGACGGCGGCCAGACAGCAGCGCGATGGTCCAGAGCCGGTCGGTTTCCGTCGCCTCGCCAAAGTAACTCGCCAGCGCGTCCACCTTGGCGGTGGTCTTGGTGGTCTGGTCAAGCGCGGTGAACAGGGCGGCAAAATGCTTCATGAGGCGGCATCCTCACCCGAGTCGCTGCCTGCGGTCGCATTTTCGTCGGCTGCGTCGGCCGTTTCGCCTTCAAACTCCGTTTCAACGATCTCGGCCTGGTATCCCGCTTCCTCAAGCCAGCGGCGGAAGACCACCGTATATCCGTGTGTCACGAAAATGCGCTCGGCCCCGGTTGCCTTGATCGCCTCGTTGAGACCCGGCCAGTCGGCGTGGTCGGAGAGGATAAAGCCGCGATCGACGGAGCGCCGCCGCCGGACGCCGCGCAGCGCCATCCAGCCACTGGCAAACGCCGTGGAGACGGGACCGAAACCGCGCGGCCAATTGCTGTTCAAGGCGGATGGTGTCGCGATGATCAAGGCGCCGGGATAGGCCTTGTGATCAAGGTCCCCGGTGAGGCGTACGGTGCCGGGCAAGTCTATGCCCTGAGCGCGCAATACGTCGTTGGTGTTCTCGATCGCGCTGTGCGTCAGAACCGGGCCGATTGTTGTGTCGATGTTCGCGAGGATGCGCTGCGCCTTGCCAAGCGCATAGGCACCGATCGCGCTCGTCTTGCCGGCTTCGCGGTTGGCCTGCCACCAGGTGTTGATGTCGGCGATGACGTCGGATTGCGGCAACCAGTTGAAGACCGGCAGGCCGAACGTGCACTCGCTGATGAACGTGTGACAGGCAACGGGCTCGAACGGCTCGGAGAGCCCATCGGGTATCGTCTTGTAGTCGCCCGAGACGACCCAGACTTCGCCGCCGACCTCAACGCGGATCTGGGCGGAGCCGGGCACGTGTCCGGCGGGGTGGAACGAGACCGTTGCATCGCCGATGCGTATCGGGCTGCCGAATGGTGTGGTTTGGAGATCGATATCTTCGCCGAGACGGTAGCGGATGACCGGCGCAGCCGCTTGCGTTGCGAGATAACGCTGCATCCTGGGGCGGGCATGATCGGCATGGCCATGCGTGATCAACGCACGATCGACCGGACGCCAGGGATCAATGTAGAAATCGCCGGCCGGACAGTAGATGCCGCGATCCGTGAATGTGAGCAGTTGGGACACCGTCTAGATATAGGATGTCAGGCGGCGGCTGTAAGGGGGTGGCGTGCCTGGACGACCAGTAACGGACCCGGCCAAAGCACCTATGCGCCATGGGTATGGCAACATTCGCCGCGGGAGCTGAGCCTACCCGCCGCCGCGCTGGAAGGTCTGATCGAAGACGCCGAGGAAGGCCCGGCGCGCGTCAGGCGCGAGATCGGTCAGATGCAGCGTGACCTTGGCGCGCGGCAGGCGCATCAGGCCGCCGAGTACAGCGGGGGCGAGTTTTTCAAACGTGATCTGCACCGGCCCAACGCCGCCGGCCGATGAATGCGCCACGGGAAAGACAACCGTGCCGCCTTCCGTGCTCGCCGATGCGACGGCGGCAGGATCGAGGCGCCTGATCCCGGCTTCGAACTCAGACGGCTTGATCGACATGATTTTCTCGACGCTTGACGCGACCGGCTTGTCATCCGCCATGCGCCTAGCCACCCGCAACGGGCGGCCAGACCGCGAGATGGTCGCCATCCTTGAGCCGCGACTCCGATCGCTCGAAAGGCGCCTGGTAGACGCCATTGAGCAAAACGAGATGGCAGGACTCGCGCGGCACGTTGTAATTGTCGAGGATGGTCAATATCGGCGTACCGTCCGGCACATCAATGACGGCCTCATTGCGCTCGGCATTGGGCGGCAGATGCTGGCCCAGCGACGCATAGAGTTTCATGGTAATTTTCATATCTTTTCGCTCACGGACCTGTTCGGCCGCGAAGGGCGGCCTGACCCTCCGCGGGGTACGCTATGCCCGCACGATTGCTGGCACTTGCGTGCTTTGCACGCGGGGGCGCGGCTCGCAGGGACTGCTCGCAAGAAGTGGATACTAATTGCTCCATTCGACGGCTTGCTGTTGTTTGCATCTCGACCTACGCCGGCAATGCGATTTTGGGGCCGGATGGGCCGTGGCCGGGCGTGCCTTGAGCGGTTGCGACATAGGCTTCCGGGAGCCGCTCCGGCGCATCGATCAGCCGGTCTTTCCAGGCGCCGAGGGAGAGGCCGGTTTGGATCAGACCACGAAGCATGCCGATGTTTTCGGTGACGCCAACGCACTGCGCGCCGACCAGCTTGTCTCCGTCGAATTCAAGACGGATGTAACGGTAGGCGTCGTCATCGACCTTGGCGACGGATTGACCGCCACTGACGCCCTGCCATTGGCCGAACGACGACGAGATCAGACCCAGCGTATCAAGCACGTTCATGTTGAGCGAACCGCGATGCCGGGTCGGACTTCCGGTCATGTTCATCGCAGCAAGATAGCCGTGCTCAACGGCGACCGGCTGAATGGCGAGCATGTCATGGGCACCGGTTGACAAGTCCATGCCTTCGGCGACATCTCCGGCGGCGTAGACATCGGCGGCGCTGGTTGCGAGATGGTCGTCGACCGTAATGCCGTTGCCGACCTTGATACCGCTGCCCTCAAGAAAGGCCGTGTTGGAGCGCACGCCGGTGGCCACGACGACGAGAGCGGCAGAAATCGTCTCACCGTTGCCGAGCGCAACCTGCAAACCGTCACCGGATGCGACCGGCGTGTTGTCATTGGTGGTTGGCGCAACCGGCGCGCCGCCAGAAGCCGGATAGGATGACGGTGACGGCTGCGTCGACGGCATCCCGAACAAACGGCCGAAGAAGCCCTGCTGTTGCTGGCCGGCTTCAGCGTTCTGGCTTTGTGTCTGCGTATCTGGACCGGCACTTGGCGGGGCGCCACCAGCGCCGCGGATCGCTTCAACCGTCGTTCCCGTAATGACGCGGACGCCCTGATCTTCGCACCAGCGCTTGAGCATGTTGCCGGCCGTTTCATCAAGCATGCGCGGCACCATGCGGTCGCCCATTTCAACGACTGTCAGCTTGACGCCAGCTTTGGCCAGCGACTCCAGGATGATCGAGCCGATGAAACCGGCACCCACCAGAACGACTGGTGCACCTTTTCGCGCGAGCTTGGTGATGTAGCGCGCATCCTCCAGTGTCCAACAGGTATGAACGCCAGGTTGATCGAGACCGTCGATCGGCGGCCTGACCGGGCTGGCACCGGTCGCGATCAACAACTTGTCGTAGGCGATGGTCGAGCCGTTCTTGAGGGTGACGGATTTGGCTGTGGTATCGACCGCGGTGGTCGGCCCCTCGACAACTTTGATTGACTGATTGTCGTAGTGGTTCTCGGACTGACGCAGATAGGTGCCGTCTTCGCCGATCTTGCCCTCGAGGAGATAGGGAATCGCCATCCGCGAATAGGGCGGTTCGCTTTCCCCACCAACGAGCGTGATTTCGGCTGCGGGATCCTGCTTGCGGATCGTCTCAGCGGCGGTGACACCGGCAGGGCCGGCCCCGAGGATGACGTGATGCATACTCAGCCTTTCGAATAAGCGCGAACACTATCGGAGAATGTGCGCGTCAGATAATCCTCAAACATCGGCACGGTGAACGCGATGTCGCCGTGGGCAGGACTGTATATCATACCCTTGTTGATGATCGTAGCACGTCTTGGGCCGAGGCTCTGCGCGCTTTCGTCCAAACGCTCGGCGACGTCAGACGATCGGTACGGGCCTTCACCGAGGCTTGCCATGGCGAGCACGTATTCGCGCTCTTTCGGCGTCAGCCGCTCGAAGCGCACACGGAAGAAGCCGTCATCCAGCCGGTTTAGAACAAGCGGAGATGCCGCCTCGATATGGCGCGGCTGGAATGGCGAGCGATCGGCGACGTTCCAAGTCTGGTAACCCCATTCCTGCAGGAAATATGGATAACCTTTGGTGTGCGCGAAAATCAGATCGAGCGCCTTCTTGGAAATCTTTTCGCCTTCGTCTTCGATTGGTTGGCGGATGGCGCCGCTGGCCGCTTCCTTGTCTAGCGGACCGATCGCGGGATAATCGAACAAACGCTCAGCATAGGACTTGGCGTCACCGGACAGCGCCGCGACCTGTGGCAGGCCGGCGCCGAACAACAGGATCGGCAGGCGCTTCTGGTTGACCCGATGGATCGCAACGATGAGTGCGGCCAATTCATTTTCAGACAGGTATTGAATTTCATCGATCAGCAGTGTCCAGGCGCGGCCAGCCGCCTTGGCGGCCTCGCCGACACGGAGAAACAAGTCGACCAGATCGTATTCGAGATTGCCGCTGTCGGCGACGCCCGGTTCGGGGTCAACGGAGATCGAGAAATCACCCATCGAGATCTTGAACTTGCCGGCGATCGATTTGAGCGCCTGCAGCGCCTTATGGGCAGCGGCCTTGGCACTTTCCGCGTTCGACAGCCGACGTAGGACCTGATGGATCTTGGGGTAGATCAGCTCGACCAATACCCGACCTTCCGGCGCCTCAATGAACGAGGTCAGGTGATTGTGTTTTTCGGCAAGTTCCTCGATCGCGTTGAGCAGGACGGTTTTGCCGGTGCCGCGCAGGCCGAGAAGAATTTGCGATTTGTCGTGACGACCAAGGATGATGCGCTGGATCGCAATGTCCGCGCTTTCCAGCACTCTGTCACGACCGGCCAATTGCGGTGGCCGCGAACCAGCGCCGGGAGCGAATGGGTTACGTACAGGATCCATGCCACATGTAGGCACATCTAAAGAAATATAACAATATATAAGGTAACTTGATTATACTTATGTCGACATTGCTAGATCTGCCGTTGGTGGCGACTGCGTCCAAGAATTGTTGCCCTGCAAATCCAGCGCCCCCAGATCGGCTGCTGTGACAGCCACCCGGGGGCGTGTTAGTCGGCTTGTGTGGGCCGCGGCGATGGCAGGCATCGCCGTGACGCGACTACACCGCGAGGCGGTCGATGGTTTCGTTGGTCGGCACACCTTCCGATGTCCAACCACGCAGTTCGTAGTATTCCGGCAGCATCTTATCGAGGCCGTTGACGAGCCCTTTGGCCGGACCGGTCTTAGCCGCATCCTTGAGCATGCGCTCTGGAAGCTTGTCATCTGCCGCCGTGAAGCCGGCGCGGTTGTTGAACATCCGCTCCATGTTCCAGATGCGCTCACCGACCTCGAGGAGCTTGTCAGTCGTCCAGTCACCCGGGATCGCAGCATCGATCTGCGGTGCAATGTCATCGAGCGTCCAGGCGAATGTTGTGAAGACGCACAGGCCGGACGAGTCGACTGCCGAAGTGGCGTCCTGGAACGCCTTGACGAGAGCCGCCTTGCCTTCCGTGACCAATGGATCGGTTTTCTCTGGAACGCCCATGATTTCCGATGACACGGTGTAGGAACGCAGGTGGCAGGCGCCACGATTCGACGTCGCGTATGTGAGGCCCATTCCCTGGACACCACGTGGATCGTAGGCCGGGAACTCTTGCCCCTTGACCGTCATGGCGAGTTCGGGACGGCCATATTTCGCGGTAAGACGGGCGGACCCCATGCCCAACTCGGCGCCAAAACCTTCGGCCTTGCCGGTCAGTTCGACCGCAGTTGTCAGCGCTTCGGCGGAACCGAACTTGAGCTCAAGACCGCCGGTTTTTTCTTTGTCGAGCAGGCCGAGATCGTAGAGTTCCATGGCCGCACCAACGGTGGCACCGAACGAAATCGGGTCGATGCCCTGTTCATTACAGATGAAGTTGGTGTAGGTCAGCGCTTCGAGATCGTTGACGCCGGTCGCGGCGCCGAGCGCCCAGGCGGCTTCGTATTCGAGCCCGCCGGAAGCTTCCCAATACTGCGGCTTGTTTTGCACCGTGTAGTGCTTCTCATCGATCTTGGAAATCCGCCCGCATGCGATCGTGCAGCTGAAGCAGGCCTGGTTGGTGAGCAGGTTCGGTTGACCATCTGACTTACGCGGCTCGGCCATCGCTTCGGCTGAAATGTCTTTGGCACCTTCGAACTGAACATCACGGCCGTTGCGCGTTGGCAGCGCACCAGATTCATTGATGACGTTCATGAGCACCTGCGTGCCGAACGTTGGCAGGCCGACACCGGTCACGGCATTGTCCTTGAGGACCTTCTTGCCGTCGTTGGTTGCCTTCATGAAGGACTTGAAATCCTTGACCGAGACGCCGCCGGTGCCGCGCACGCCAACCGCCTTGACGTTCTTGGACCCAAGCACGGCGCCAACGCCGGAGCGCCCGGCAGCCCGGTGAAGGTCATTGACGACGCAAGAGTAAAGCACCTTGTTCTCGCCGGACACGCCGATTGCTGCGACATGCATCATCGGATCCTGATGCGTGGACTTGACCCAGGCGTCCGTTTCCCAAACGGATTTCCCCCAAATTTCACCAGCATCGCGGATTTGGACATCGTCGTCGAAGATCGTGAGATAGACCGGTTTCGGCGACTGGCCTTCGATGATGACCATATCCCAACCGGCGAACTTGAGCTCAGCGCCCCAGTAGCCGCCAGAGTTCGAGCAGGCAATCGCGCCGGTGAGTGGGCCCTTGGTGATGACCGAGTAACGGCCGCCCGTAGACGCGCACGTGCCGGTCAACGGCCCTGTTGCGAAAATGATCTTGTTATCAGGTCCGAGTGGATCAGCTTTCGGGTCCATTTCTTCGGAAAGATATTTCGAGGCAAGGCCACGCTGGCCAAGATATTTGTCGGCCCACTCCATATTGAGGGGTTCGGATTTGGAGGTACCATTGGTAAGGTCGATGCGGAGGATTTTTCCGGTCCAGCCCATGAGATTGCTCCCTTGTATGCGGTGCCGCGCGGGCGGCATGTAAGAAATTGCTCGATATGCCTGATGGCGCGACGGGTCAGACCGGCGTGTTGGGCCCGTCGATTTCGACAGCGGAGCCGGTCTTGCCAGCCCACAGTTTCATTTTGTCGAAGCCGGTCTGCTCAACGTCCTGGTAAGTGATCGCAGCCGTCGGGCAGGCATCAGCACAGGCCGGGCTGCCCTGGCACAGATCGCATTTGATGACTTTGCCGGTTGACGCGTTGTAGTTGATGGTTCCGAACGGGCAGGCGATTGTGCACACCTTGCAGCCGACGCAGAGGCTGTCACTCACGACCTTGACGCCCATCTCATCGGTCGTGATCGCATTCACGGGGCAGGCCTGCTGACACCAAGCCTCGTCGCATTGCGTGCAGGTGTATGGGACGAAGCGGGCATCTTCGTGGAAATCAAAGACACGTATGCGCGATTTCGAGGGATTGAAGACGCCTTCGTTTTCGTATGAACAAGCCATTTCACATTGCTTGCAGCCGGTGCACTTGCCGGGGTCAATTACCAGCGCCTTGAGCATTATGTCTCTCCCTAAAATCGATCTTGTTTTGAAGACTTAAATGCCAGTCTATACGTTTCGCGGCCTAAGGAAAGTGGGTTGGGGCAAAGTTTCAATGTTTGAACAGCGATCGGGCGTCTCATGCCGCGGCGCACAATCCGCTTGTTGGTACACTGTGTCCATTGCGGCAGCCCTCCGTTGCGATAGAGTTGGCCGGTAGAGGCCGGCACCGGGCAGGCCCTGTGAATACGAGGCTGACAGATGACGAGCGAGCATAGCCATGTCTTTCCGCGCCATACCAAGACGACGCCACCGGTCGCCGTATCGGGTGAAGGCGTCTATCTCTATGACGCCGACGGTCGGCAGTATTTGGATGGTTCCGGCGGCGCCGCTGTTTCCTGTCTCGGGCATGGCGATCGCGAGGTTATCGATGCGATCAAGGCGCAGCTCGACAAGGTTGCGTTCGCGCACAGCGGCTTCCTGTCAAACGAGCCAGCGGAAGCGCTGGCGGACCTGCTGGTCGCACATGCGCCAGCCGGCATCGATCGGGTGTACTTTGTTTCCGGTGGATCCGAGGCCGTCGAAGCGGCTATCAAGCTGGCGCGGCAATACGCGATCGAGAGCGGCAAACCGTCAAAACATCGCCTGATCGCGCGACGACAGAGTTATCACGGCAATACGCTTGGCGCGCTGGCCGCCGGCGGCAACGCCTGGCGCCGCGAACCGTTTGCACCTCTCTTGTTCGAAGGATCGCATATTGCGCCGTGCTTCGAGTATCGCGATCGGGGCGAAGATGAAACGGCAGAGGCCTATGGCCTGCGGGTTGCCAATGAACTGGAAGCCGAGATCGAACGGCTTGGTGCAGACAATGTGATGGCGTTCATTGCCGAGCCGGTGGTCGGCGCGACGCTTGGTGCGGTGGCGCCCGTGGCAGGTTATTTCAAGCGCATCCGCGAGATTTGTGACCGCCACGACGTGCTCCTGATCCTCGACGAGGTGATGTGCGGCATGGGCCGAACCGGTTCGTTGTTTGCCTGCGAGCAGGACGGCATCGCGCCGGACATCGTAACGATCGCGAAGGGCCTGGGCGGTGGTTATCAGCCGATTGGCGCGATGCTGTGTAGCGGCAAAATTTACAGTGCGATCGAGCACGGTTCCGGTTTTTTTCAGCACGGTCACACTTATATCGGGCACCCGACGGCGTGCGCGGCGGGTGTTGCGGTGGTCAACGCGCTGCTCGGCCGTGGCTTGGTGGGGCGCTGTGCCGAGCAGGGCGAGAAACTGCAGGCCGCGTTGGTTGAGCGCTTCGGGCAGCATCCTCATGTCGGCGACATTCGCGGGCGGGGGTTGTTTCGCGGTGTCGAATTGGTCGCCGACCGCGAAACCAAGGCAACGTTCGATCCGACATTGCGCGTCAACGCGCAGATCAAGAAAGCGGCGTTCGAAGCGGGGCTGATCTGTTATCCGATGGGTGGCACGATCGATGGCGTGCATGGTGACCATGTGCTGCTCGCGCCGCCTTTCATCATATCAGATGCGCAGATCAGTGAACTTGTCGACAAGCTCGATACGGCGATGCAAAGCGTCTTGCAGAAGGTTGCGTAGAGTGCCGCCTATCGCGATGCAAACCGATGATCAGAGGACGACGCGTTCGCCGCCGGCCTTTGCCGACGCATAGATTGCTTCGATCAACGCGACAGCGCGGCGGGCTTCGGCGCCGTCGATCGATGGTTTGCGTCCAGCCTGCAACGCCTCGATAACATCCTCGAAATTGCGCTGATGCCAACTGAAGTCGATCGCCGATGGATCGGCGGCGCCGGCGCCGGCCGCTTCTGCGTGAAGGCCCATCGTTTCGCGAATGCGGACATCGGCGTCGGTTTCAGAAGCGAACTCCCAGACCTTGAAGCGATCATCGGTCATGAAAACCGAACCATACTCCCCACAAATCTGGATTTCGGCAGGATGTCCCGTTGCCGACCAGCATGCGGTCGACCCTTGGACGGTGCCGAGCGCGCCGTTCTTGAAGATGAGCATAGCGGTGGCCGTATCTTCAACCTCGATACCCTCATGGGCGATCAGACGGGTTTGCGCGCGTACCGACGCGACGTCACCCATGATGTGAACCAACAGATCAACGGTGTGGATCGACTGGTTCATCAGGGCGCCACCACCATCGAGCGCCCAGGTGCCGCGCCACGCGCCACTGTCGTAATAACTCTGAGGGCGCCACCACTTTACGACGGCATCGGCGAGCGCTATGCGCCCGAAGCGGCCCGCCGCGACAGCGTCGCGGAAATGGTCGGTCGCCGGATTGAAACGCCGCGGAAAAATGCCGGCAAGGCTGACATTGGCCTCGCGGCACGCGGCGATCATCTGGTCGATGCGGTCTGTCGTGACCTCGAGCGGCTTTTCGCAAATGACATGTTTGCCGGCGCGCGCGGCTGCGATGGCCGGTTCGAGATGAGCACCGCTTGGTGTGCAGATGGTGACAACGTCGAGACCGTCATGCTGCAGGAAGGCGTCGAGATCACTGTAGGCCGCGCCGCCGAATTGCTGGGTCATCTCGGCGGCGGCATCGGCACGGCGGGCGTAAATGGCGACGAGTTCCGCGCCCGCCATGGCTGCGATCGCGCGCGCGTGAAAACCGGCGATCATGCCGGCGCCTATGATCCCAAACCGCATATCTGTTCCCAGTTGTTTTGCACGTTATCGACCGATTACCGGCAGACTATAGCGCGACGCACCGTCGAGCCAAGTTGATCAATCTGACACGTGTATCAATGGCAGCGCTTTACTTCGAGCACAAACCGATTGCGGCCGCTCCGGCAATCAAATTCTCGGCCACGATGACACCGCGGCTTTCAATGCCGGGCTCGACGGCGACAAGATCCGGCACCTGCACGACGCGCATACCGGCGGCCAAAGCACCCCGTACGCCGGTTGGCGAGTCTTCGAACACAATACAATCGCCCGGGTGCACGCGCAGTCGTTCGGCTGCAAGCAGGAAAACATCCGGCGCCGGTTTGCCGTTGGCAACTTCATCGCCGCTTGCCACGGCGTCCATGAATGTCAGGAGGCCCGCCGTGGAAAGTTTCTTCTGAGTCCGGCAGACCGCAGACGATGTGGCGACGGCGCGCGGGATGTGGCGCACAGCGAGGTGCTCAATCAACGCCAGCGCGCCGGATTTGAGCGGGATACCGCGCGCGACCTCGGCATCGTAGGCGGCATGAACGGCGTCATCAAAATCAGCCGCGACGATCTCTGCTGGCACATGACGGCTCAAGATTTCGAGCGACATGGCACGGTTGAAGCCAATCATGCTTTCGAAAACACCGGCTGGCAGTGTCCACCCCTGCTCAGCTGCGATGCGATCAAAGCAGCGGCGCATGACCGCCTCGCTGTCGAGCAGGAGGCCATCCATGTCGAATATGACGGCCGCCGGCGCGTTCCGTGCATTATCCGCAGACATGACATCCCCCAAGCCAGGAACCGGCTATTCTTCGGCGCGCTGTTCAGTGCCATCGGCGATTTCGTAGTAGTCGCCTTTGCTGGCACAATGGATATGATGGGTGAGGCTGACGCCGATCGGCCCATCGAGGCTGCCCGCCATAATGCTGGTGGTGTGGCCCTGCAACGGTCGGTAGAACAGGCTGCTGCCGCAGCGGCTGCAAAACCCGCGCTCGGCAATCTCCGACGATCGAAACCAGCTGAGCGTGTCGAGCTTGTTGAACTTGAGGTCGTCGTCATCGCAGGCCGTGGCCGCCACGTGATGACCGCTGGTCTTGCGGCACTGATTGCAGTGGCAGGCGATGACGTCGCGCAGTTTGCCTGAAACTTCAAACGTCACGCCGCCACATAGGCAGCTGCCATTAAGGGTCGTCACCATGGGTGTGCTCCGGCTGAGGCGCAGTTTCCAAACGGAAAAGCGTTGAACAGCAGCAAGCTATCTCGGAATCGAGCCAAAGCGAAAGGGGCAATGCCAAGATAAATCCGAGCGCGTGCGTCTTTGTCATGATGCGGCAGCAGGCATCGGCCCCATGAATATCGCCTGAGTTGCATAGCGCAATCGCCACACGCATCTACGGCGTCAGGATTGTCGTCTGCTCCCCTAATAGCTGGCGTCGGGCATCTCGGACTTACGCGTGGCAATGAATGCCTGCAGAGCTTCATCGATGGCAGGATCGAGGGACGGCGCCTCATAGTCGGCCAGCATCCGTTTCCATTTCGTATTGGCGCGCGCCGACATATCCTGCGCGCCCTCGGCCAGCCATTGCTCGACGGAATTGCTGTCATGCAGGTCCGGTCGATAGAACGCTGTCTCGAAGTTGGCCTGGGTGTGCTCGCAACCAAGGAAATGACCGCCTGGCTCAACCTGATGGAATGCGTCCATTGCCTGGCCGGCTTCCGACATGTCGATGCCGGCGGCGAGCTTCGCCATGGCACCGAGCTGATCGCAGTCCATCACAAACTTCTCGTAAGACGAGGCAAGGCCCCCTTCCATCCAGCCGGCGGAATGGAGCACAAAATTGGCGCCGGCCTGGACGGTCGGCAATAATGTTGCCAGACTTTCGTAGGCGGCCTGCGCGTCGGGCAGCTTTGAAGCACAGAGGCTGCCACCGGTGCGGAACGGCAGCCCGAGGCGGCGGGCGAGTTGTGCCGCGCCATAGATGGCGTTGGCGCCTTCCGGCGTGCCGAAGGTTGGCGCACCAGACTGCATCGACAGCGTGGCAACGAACGCACCGAAGATGACCGGTGCACCTGGGCGCACGAGTTGTGTGAACGCGACGCCGGCCATCACTTCGGCAAGCACCTGGGTGAGTGTTCCGGCAACGCTGACCGGGCTCATGGCGCCACCCATGATGAATGGCGACAGGATGCAGGCCTGATTATTGCTGGCGTAGATGTCGGCCGCGCCGAGCATTGAGCCATCCCAGATGAGGGGTGAGTTGGCGTTGATCAAGCTGGTGCAAACTGTGTGCGACTGGATGAATTCCTCGCCGAACAGGAGCTTGCACATCTCGACGGTGTCCGCTGCACGCTCCGGCTCGGTGACGGAACCCATGAACGGTTTGTCAGACAGCGACATGTGTGCGTAGAGCATGTCGAAATGCCGCTTGTTGACCGGCACATCGACCGGCTCGCAGACCGTGCCGCCGGAATGGTGCATCGCCGGTGCCATGTAGGCGAGTTTTACGAAATTCTGGAAATCCTGAAGCGTGCCGTAACGCCGGCCGTTGTCATGATCATGCACGAACGGCGAGCCGTAGACCGGCGCAAATACGGTGTTGTTACCGCCGATCTCACAACTGCGGGCGGGATTGCGCGCGTGCTGGGTGAACTGGCTCGGCGCCGTTTGACAAAGTGCACGGGCGAGGCCCAACGGAAAGCGGACACGGTCGCCGTCAACATCGCAACCGGCTGCTTGGAAGAGTTGTTTGGCGCGCGGATAATCACGGACCTCGACACCGACCTCCTGGAGTAGACGGTCGGCATTGGCCTCAATAGTGGCAAGCGCCTCTTCGTTGAGCACTTCAAAAGGCGAGATATTGCGCACAAAGTACGGCTTCGTCAGTGCCGTGGTCGCCTGCCGTGCAGCGCGGCGAGCCTGGCGGCCGCGACGGACAGGACGCGATCTGGCCGGTGCATCGACGACCGCAAGTTCTGCCTCCAAGACTGCCGTATCCGATAGGTCGGCCGGCGTTGCATCATCAACGAATACGTTGCTGTGTTCCTGGTCCATGACGGTCGTCGCCCTGTCGCTAAGATCGATTGCCTTGCGACTCATTTGACCGTGATTTCAGGGATCGCTCTAACGCGATTGCGCCGCCAGCTTGCTTCGGCGCGCCATTCGGGCTGTCGGACCATGGCTAGAGTCCGGTTTGCCGGGTGTGCGGCCCCGCCGCTCGGCGCTTGGCGTATAGCCAAAATGCTCGCTGTAACTCTTCGAAAAATGCGATGCAGATACAAAGCCGCACGCCATGGCAACCGACAAAATCGGCATCGATGTCTGGAGAAGCAGAAACCGGGCCCGCTCAAGCCGCACGGATAAATAATGGCGGGTTGGTGAATGCCCGAGATATTTTGAGAACAAACGTTCCAGCTGGCGCGAAGAAACCCCCGCCTGACGGGCAAGCTCGGCACACGTCATTGGGTTCTCGACGGTCTCCTCCATGCGTTGGATGACGGCGAGCAACTTCGGGTGCGAAACGCCTAGGCGGTTCCGCAAATCCATGCGCTGGCGCTCGGTGCCTTCACGAATACGATGATAGACCAGCAGATCGGTGGCGTGGGCTGCAAGGTCCGGATTGTAGTCATTCGCGAGGATTGTCAGCATCATGTCGGTCGCGGCCGTGCCACCGGCCGACGTGAAGCGATTGCGATCGATTTCGAACAGGTTCTGCGAAACATCGAGATCGGGAAAGTCCGACACCAAACTCGCGAGGTTTTCCCAATGGATCGTGCAGCGGTGACTGTCGATCAACCCGGCCTTAGCCAGGACATACGTTCCGGTGCAAACGGCACCGACGCCCGAGCCGAACGAAGACAAACGCCGAAGCGTCGAAATCAGGTCGCGGTGATCGTGATGTTGGACATCGACGCCGGCACAGACAATGAAGGCAGCCAGTTTATCGGCGTCGCGATAACTGCCGTTTGCCGAAATCTCAACGCCGTTCGATGCTGCCACCGGTTGCCCGTCGGGCGTGAACAACGACCATCGGAACAAGTCCTGCTCCGAGCAATGATTGGCAGAGCGCAGTGTCTCGATCGCAGAGGTAAAGGCGATCAGCGAAAATGACGGGACAAGAAAAAAGCCGATATGGCAAGCGTCGCCCTGCGGGCGAAAAGGCAGCGGCTGATGTGCTGTGTGCGAATGATGGGCCAATGGCGTCGAGTCCCGAGATCCGTTTCGGCGATCTAGGCACAATTCCACGCATCGGGGAAGCACGAAAATGCCACTGTTTACAGTCGTGTTTAAAGGAAATGATGTACAGCAAGGCGGCGTAATACGATGCTTGCTGCGCGATCAACCCTGGAGCGGAAATCGCTTGTCCAGCGAAATCGCCAGATCGCCGTAACCAACCGGGCGATGCTCGAACGCCAGACCGAGCTTTTTGGCAGCCGACTTGGCCTTCTCGATGAGCTCCGGCGTGGAGACCTGAGAGATATAGACGACCTTCTCGTAGTTGCCGAAATACATGTCGCGCAACTCGGGATGGCGGTCGATGCCGAGGCCTTTGATGATGAGACTGTCGAACTGGCGTGCCAGGAAATCCGTCAGAAAGAACGACGTCATGTCGTCATCACGCGTGGCAAAGGCATCGACGCCTGAGAAAAATGCATAGCAGTGCGTGCCCGGAAGGCGTTCGACACCCGCCGCTTCTATGACCCGGTCCAAGTCGCCGCCGGTGCCACAATCGGCGTAGGCGACAAAGATGTGGTCGTATCGACCGCTGGCGGCAGCGATGCGATCAGCAACCGCTGGTGCAATCTTTTCCGGCCGGTTGTGATACAGCGCCGGGATTGCGGCGATATCGATCGCGGTCAGACGATTGGCGCCCAGCACATCCCGGATCTCGCGCACCAGGGCGCCGCAGGCAATGATCAGGGATCGCGGTTCGCTCACGTCGCACACCTCGCAGCGCCGTCTTGAAAGCGGCAGGGCCCGCACGCATTCGGAACAAACCAGTTCCGCGTCCGCTAGGCCCTGGCCAATTGGTTGTGTTTGCGCGCCATCAGATCCTTGGCCGTCTCGACGGCGACAGCAGCGTCACGGCAATAGGCGTCCGACCCGATGGCTTTGGCAAAGTCCTCATTGAGCGGTGCGCCACCGACCAGGACGATGATGTCGTCGCGGATCCCTTTTTCCTTGAGCGTATCGATGACCACTTTCATGTAGGGCATCGTTGTTGTCAGCAAGGCCGACATGCCGAGCATGTCCGGCTTGTGTTCGTCGATCGCGGCGAGGAACTCATCAACGTCGGTATTGATGCCAAGGTCGATCACCTCGAAACCGGCACCTTCCATCATCATGCCGACCAGGTTTTTGCCGATGTCGTGAATGTCGCCCTTGACCGTACCAGTAACGATCTTGCCCTGGCGCGGTGCGCCGCTTTCGACCAGCAGCGGGCGCAAAATGGCCATACCGGCCTTCATTGCGTTGGCGGCGAGCAGCACCTCGGGGACAAACAGAATACCGTCGCGAAAGTCGATGCCGACAATGCGCATTCCTTCAACCAGGGCTTCGGTCAGCGCCTTATAGGGCTCCCAACCGCGCTCGAGCAGGATGTTGACGCCTTCTTCGATCTCTTCCTTGAGACCGTCATATAGGTCTTGATGCATCTGTTCGACGAGTTCCTCGTCGCTGAGTTCGCTCAGGATGATGTCATCTTCATCGTCGGCCATGGTCGTTCCTTCTCCGGGCCACCCTTGCAAACGCTATTGAGCAAACGGTGGTGCAATCGCCTGTCGAGCAAACGACGCGGTGGTATATGATTGCGACATTGTGGTCGAAACCAGCACTGAAGTGCCTAAATTATCAAGGTAAACGAATAATGATCAACCGCGCCGCCGACGGCCCTTCCGCGCCGGTGGGCGGGCTGCGTTCTCGGTTGGCGGATTGGCGAGCGGGCCACACGCTGCAACGATGTCATCAATGCTTGGGCGCGGACCTTTTTGATGCGCATCGATGGCGGCGCGCATGGCTCTGAGATGCTCGGGCTTGGTGCCGCAGCAGCCGCCAATGATCCGCGCACCAGCATCAATCGCGAGCCCCGCATAATCAGCCATGAGCTCCGGCGAACCGGAATAGTGCACGTGCTCGCCGGTTACAACCGGGATGCCGGCGTTGGCCTTGCACACGATCACGGCCTCCGGCTCGGCCTCTGTCATGTTGAGGATGGCGAGGAGCGTATCCGATGCGCCAACACCACAGTTGCCGCCGACCGCCGTTGGGCGTTCACCATCATTGGCCGCCCCGGACAGCATCTCGGTCGCGAAACTTCCTGGTTTGATGCCCATCATGGTGCGCCCGGCCGTATCGAAGCTCGCCGTGATTACGTACGGCAGGCCGACGTTGCGTGCCGCCGTTGCCGCGGTCAACATCTCTTCGCTGGCCGACATCGTCTCGATCCACGCGACATCAGCTCCGCCAGCTTTAAGACCTTTCATCTGAACTTCAAAGACCTCGACGGCCATCTCGGCGGTAAGTTCGCCAAGCGGCGCAAACAAATCACCGGTCGGCCCGACGGAACCCGCCACGATCACCGGGCGGCCTGCTTTATCGGCAATTTCCCGGGCAAGTTCGGCGCCGGCCTTATTGAGCTCAAACGCCTGGTCCTGCGCGTTGTGCAGCATCAAACGGCGTGCATTGCTGCCGAACGTGTTTGTCAGGACGATATCGCAACCGGCATCAACGAAGCTTTGATGAAGCTTGCGGATGTTGTCCGGCTTTTCCAGGTTCCACATGTCCGGCGCATCACCAGAGGTGAGCCCCATATCGAACAGGTTCGTTCCGGTTGCGCCATCGGCAAGCAGGACCGGCCGATCGGCCAATAGTTCAACGAGAGTCAATTGGTCGTCTCCAATTATGAGGCAGGTGGAAGCGGCTGCAAGCGCGCGATCATCACGATCGCGTTCGAATGTACGCCATTGCGTTTCGATCGTTACCGACGGGCAAACCGCGGTGCATTGCGCCCGTGTTGCGCAAGTCCGACCGTGTTAAAAGCGCTTCCTCGTCACCGTAAGGTCTTCAGTTGAAGGCCGGTCTAACACGAATTGGCAGGTGAAGGCCATTCGACGCCTCGCCACACACATATACAGGGAGCCAGAACAGGCCATGGCGGAAAAGATCATCGTATACTGGCGCGACATTCCCGCTCAAGTATTGGTTCAAAAAGGACGAAAGAAAGAGCGACGCGAGCTGCCCGAACGATTCATCCAGGCCGTCGACGCTGCCGCGATGAAGATCGGCGCCAAGGATTCAGACGCCTATCTGGCCGAATGGCGACGCGGTTCACCAATTTCATGTTCTGATGACCTCGTGGCGGAAGCAGACAACGCCGTGGCGGAAATCGAGCAGCGCTACGACCGAGAAGCGCTAATCCTGCTGGTGCAACAAGGCGGTCGGGCCAAGCCTGAGTAAGGCATAGGAAGCCGGCAACCTTATTCCAGCCAGGCGCACAGTCGCCCACCAAGGATTGCCTGCCATGCTCGACCAGCCGACCACTGATACTCCGGCAAACGCGCGCCCAGTTCCCACAAGCCGACCGCCGCTGAAACTGGCCGCTTCAATTGAGATCGCGCCCGGACAGATCGAACGGCAGCCCGACGTCCTGCGGCATATTCCGCCAGCAACGCGCACATATATCGTCGATCTCGGGACGAAATCGCCGAAAGAATGGGCGGCATTGTGCCGGTTGCTGGTCAATAACGGGCTGGAACCGGTGCCACATGTCGCAGCCCGGCGACTGACCGGCGCGGCCGAACTCAAGGACCGCCTGACGGCCATGAGCGAGGAGGCCGGTGTGCGCGACGCCTTGTTGATCGCTGGAGAGGGCAACCCAACCGCACCTGCATTCACGTCGTCAATGGCTGTGCTGGAAACGGAGTTGCTAGACAAGTGCGGCATCAAGCGAATCGCGATTGCCGGCCATCCAGAGGGCAATCCTGCGATGAGCGATGCGGATGCCGAGGCGGCTATTTCCTGGAAACAGGCATTCGCAACCCGTACCGGCGCCGACATGCGGATCGTGACACAGTTTGGGTTTCAGGTTGAGGCAGCCGTCAGATGGGCGGCCGGACTGCAAGCAGCTGGCGTTGACCTGCCCATTCATTTGGGGGTCGCCGGGCCGGCCAGCGTGACCAGTTTGCTCAAGTTTGCCGCGATGTGCGGCGTCAAGGCGTCGAGCCAGTTCCTTGCCAAAAAAGGCACCGCGGTGACGTCACTGATGACCAATCATTCACCGGAACAGTACGTCGCGCCTGTCGAGGAACATGTTGCAGCGCACACGGCATGCCTTATAAAGCAGTTTCACGTCTTCCCATTTGGCGGAATCGCGCGGTCCTCAGAGTGGCTTTGTGAGCGCGGCTCCTGGAACAGCGATGCACGTGCTGTGTTCGAGCGGAATGGTTCGCCTCGCGACCTTGGCAGCACCGGCATCGCGCCACAGAAATTCGGATAAGGAGAGCCGCATGACGCGGACTGTCGTTAGCTCAGCAACGAAGACTGCGATTATCGGCTTTGATCAGCCCTTTTGCGTCATAGGCGAGCGGATTAACCCGACCGGGCGGAAAAAGCTCGCCGCGGAAATGGAGGCCGGCAACTTCGAGATGGTCACGGCAGATGCATTGGCACAGGCGGAAGCCGGCGCCACCATGCTCGATGTCAATGCCGGCGTCACGGCGATCGACCCGAACGCAACCGAACCGGCGTTGCTGGCCCAAACGGTGGAACTGGTGCAATCGCTGGTCGATCTGCCTCTCAGCATAGATTCTTCGGTGCCGGCGGCACTTGAAGCCGGTCTCGGCGTCGCCAAAGGGCGCCCGTTGATCAATTCCGTGACCGGCGAAGAGGATCGTCTCGAAGTTATCCTGCCGTTGATCAAGAAGTACGACGTGCCGGTGGTCGCCATTTCAAACGATGAGACCGGGATCTCTGAAGATCCAGATGTTCGTTTCGCTGTTGCCAAGAAAATTGTCGAACGGGCGGCCGATTTTGGCATCAAACCTGATGATATCGTGGTCGATCCGCTGGTTATGCCGATCGGTGCGATGAACACGGCAGGCCAGCAGGTGTTCCGGCTGGTTCGACGGTTGCGCGAGGAACTCAAGGTCAACACGACGTGTGGCGCCTCTAATATCTCGTTCGGCATCCCGAACCGGCGGGTTATGAATGCCCACTTCCTGTCGATGGCATCGGCTGTCGGCATGACGAGTGCGATCATGAACCCGCTGCACAAGGAAGACATGGACGCTGTCCGGGCGGCCAACACGCTCAACGGGCATGACCCTGACTGCAGCGAGTGGTTGCGCGCGAACCGGCCAGTTGCCGCCGACGGTGAAGGCGGCCGCCGGCGTGGCGGGCGACGCCGCGCCCGCGAGTAGAGCGCAACTATTCCCGCAGCACACTGGAAAACTGGGCATTGGCATAGCACTGTCGTCGGCTAGGCATTACATTTGCGGTGGCCCGCTTGCGATCATTCCACGGCAAGCTCAAGGAGTTTCCTCTCATCGCCGACCCAGATGACAGCTTTCCGAGCAACCCGACCGAAGGCCCGTGGCAGGCCCGTGTGCTGTTCATGCCAAGCGGGCGCCGTGGCAATTTTGCCGTTGGTACGCCGGTTCTGGACGCCGCACGGTCGCTTGGCGTTTACGTCGAATCCGTGTGTGGCGGGCGTGGCATCTGTGGACGCTGCCAGGTTACCCCGGCG
Source organism: Hyphomicrobiaceae bacterium (assembly GCA_049116495.1). Taxonomy (GTDB): domain Bacteria; phylum Pseudomonadota; class Alphaproteobacteria; order Rhizobiales; family Hyphomicrobiaceae; genus CAJQQK01. The sequence goes on from JAGDYV010000151.1 coordinate 20,274, forward strand.
TTCGGCGCGTTTGCCAAACACGGCATCGAGGCGAAACCGGAAAACCTGAGCGCGTTTTCAAGCACCGAGGAGCGCTATGCCTCCAAACGGTCGCTGGCCGATGACCGGCGTTTGTCGTGCTCAACCCAGATCCTCGGCGACATGGTCATCGATGTGCCGAGCGACGTGGCGATGAACCGCCAGATGGTACGTAAGCGCGCCGAGGTGCGCGACATTGCCCGTGATACCGCGACACGGCTCTACTATATCGAGGTTGAGCAGCCACGCATGGATGAGCCGCGTGGCGATCTCGACCGAGTGCTTGAAGCGCTGGCGCGGGATTGGCGGCTGAGCGATGTCCGGGTTGACTATCCGCTTTTGCTAAAACTGCAAAAAATATTGCGCAAGGGCGAATGGAAAATAACCGTTGGCGTGCATGACGATGACGGCGATGCAACGCTGATCGGCGCCTGGCCGGGTTTTCACGAGACACTCTACGGCGTTGCGATTGACATCGGCTCAACGACGATCGCGTGTCATCTGACCGACCTGATGTCAGGGCGCACGGTGGCGTCTTCGGGGACGGCGAACCCGCAAATCCGGTTCGGCGAGGACCTGATGAGCCGCGTCTCCTACGTGATGATGAATGAGGGCGGGGAAGTGGCGCTGACGGAGGCGGTGCGCGGTGCGGTCGGTGATCTGATCGAGCGCGTGACAGGCGAAGCGGGCGTGACGGCTGAAGATGTCGTTGAAGGCGTGTTTGTCGCCAACCCGGTGATGCACCACTTGTTCCTGGGCATCGACCCGACCGAACTCGGTGGCGCGCCGTTCGCGCTTGCCGCTTCGCAGGCGCTGACGCTGCCGGCGCGCGAACTTGGCCTGGCTGCGATGAATGCCGGTGCGCGGGTCTACGTGCTGCCGTGCATCGCGGGACATGTCGGCGCCGACGCGGCAGCTGTCGCGCTCGCCGAGGGACCGGATAGCGACAGCGAGGTCACGTTGGTGGTCGATGTCGGCACCAACGCCGAGATCATACTGGGAACGACAGCTGAGACCTATGCTGCCAGCTCGCCAACTGGGCCGGCGTTTGAGGGTGCCGAAATCTCATGTGGTCAGCGCGCAGCGCCCGGCGCCATCGAGCGCGTGCGCATTGACCGCGAAACGCTGGAGGCGCGCGTCAAGGTGATCGGCTCGGATCTGTGGTCAAACGAAGAGGGATTTGCCACCGAGACCGAAGCATTTGGTGTTACGGGTTTGTGCGGCTCGGGCATCATTGAGGTGATCGCCGAGATGTTCCTTGCCGGCATCATTACGACGGACGGCATCGTCCGGACGCAGCTTGCCGAAACCTCCGACCGGGTTGTGATGGACGGGCGCACTGCGAGCTACCGGCTCTGGGATGGTGCGGTCGAAATGCGCATTACGCAGGGTGATGTGCGCGCGATCCAACTCGCGAAAGCAGCGCTCTATGCCGGCTGCCGCCTGCTCATGGACAAGATGGGCATCGACAAGGTCGACCGGATCAAATTGGCCGGCGCCTTTGGGAATTATATCGATCCAAAGTACGCGATGGTGCTCGGACTGGTGCCGGACTGTGATCTGGCCAAGGTCTCGGCGGTTGGCAATGCAGCTGGCACTGGCGCACGCATGGCGCTGCTTAATCGCGGCCATCGTCGCGAGATCGAAGCACTGGTAAAGCGGATCGAGAAGATCGAGACGGCGCTTGAAGCACGCTTCCAGGAGCATTTCGTGCACGCAATGGCGCTGCCAAACAAGATCGAGCCGTTCCCGGAACTGGCCAAGGCGGTGGACCTGCCGGCGGTCACGGCAGGAGATGGCGGCGGCGACGGTGGTGCCGGCGGACCAAGGCGGAGGAGAAGGCGGGCGCGGGGGGAGAGGGCGGGTTAAATTAGATTGCTGACCTTTTCCAACTCCGAAGCAATCACTGTCAGTTTATTACGCCGCAAAGCAGCTATGTATTCGGCTGATGTTTTGGGTGGTTTTCGCAAGCGTTTGCGAATGCGCTTGGCGCAGCTAAGAAATCTATCCGGATCAAGCGTTCACTGGTGGTTCAAGAACTCGTCCGGATGCTGCGCCTCAAGATCGTATTGACCAAGAATGTCATCCGGAAAATCTCGTAAATTGAAAGTGACGATGACGTCGGCCTTAGCTGTTATAGCTGTTGCCAAAACATGACGGTCATCTGGGTCTGACAAACTTAACGCATCGATCAGATGCTCATATCCTTCGACAATGCAGTCGGGAACAGCTTCGTTCATGAGATCGGCTGCGCGGCGCAACAAGGCCGGATCCAGTTCGGGCTGCTTTTTGAGTAAGTTTCTAATCCACTCCTCATGTATGCGCTCAGTCCATCGCGCCTGATACGTTCCGTCGACGGCAACTTCCATAAGTATATCGCGTACAGGAGCGGGGTAGAGCACGTTGGCGTCTAATACAGCAACGAAGCTCGCCACTTCTAGTACCCCATATCATGCTCTTGACTGATATCTGCCAGATCCTGCAGGGCCCGTTCGCTCGCCTCCTCTGAAGCACGCTTGAACTTTATCAACTCATCCAACCTGATCCGGCGATGCGTACCAACCATATGGCAGGCCAGCTCACCACGCTCAATCAGCTTGATGACATGCGGCCGCGATACATTCAGAAACGCAGCAGCCTGCACCGTTGTCAATTCGTGATCCAACGGCGTGATCATCATCGGCCGGTTCTGAGCAAGATTGATCAAGACCCAACGGATCAGCTCGAATAATTCTGGCTCAACGTCGATCGTGTGCCCGTCGTCGGCATCCTTGACAACGAGTTTGCCTTGAGTTTGCTCAAAATGCCGGATCAAATCCTCGGCATTTTCTACCATTGCCTCGGTCGGTAGGACGGGGGCACGAAAATCACGTGGAGTAGACATCGCGTCGTGCCTCCCTGTGTTCGAAGCTGCCCCTGAATTCGTCTCAAATACATAGTGTTTAAATGCAATAAACGCAACGATTAAGTGACTTTTTAAATTTACAATGAATTTTTAATGAAAAATTACTCCGCCGGCGCCGGTGTGCCCGATCCGCCCGGCGCCTTCTCGCGCACGTACAGCCCCTTGGCCTGACGGCCAAGCCAGCCGAAGTCGCCGCCGATGCCGATCAGTGCGGGGACGAGAATTAAGACGAGGATCGTCGCGCCGAGCAACCCGAATACGATCGTCACGGCCAGCGGAATCAGGAACTGTGCCTGACGGCTGGTCTCGAAAATCAGCGGCGTGAGGCCACCGATCGTTGTCAGCGACGTCAGCAGGACGGCGCGCAAGCGGTCCTTGGCTGCGCCAACCGCTGCATCCGACAGCGTGTCACCAAGTTTCAGGCGTTCGCCGAGGCGCGAGACGAGGACGATCGAATCGTTGACCAGGATGCCGGTCAAACCGAGTAGACCAACCATCGAAATGATGGTGATGTCGTAGCCCATGATGTAATGGCCAGCGACAGCGCCGACGAATCCAAACGGAATGATCGCCATTACCGCGAACGGCTTGAAATAGCTCGCGAACACCCAACCGAGGATGATGTAGATCAGGGCCACCGCAAGATAGGCACCGGATTGCAGATCCTTGAACGACTTGCGGCGCTCTTCGTCGCGGCCGCTATAATAGTAGGTGATGCCATGCTTCTCCGCGAGTTGCTGCATGATGCCACCTTCGAGGCGCGCGACAATGTCTTCAGTGGTCGCGACCTTGGTATCAAGGTCGGCGGTGACGGCGACAGTGCGCTTGCCTTCGCGGCGTTGCACGATGGCGAAGTTCTGACGCTCAGTGGTGTTGACGATTTCCGTGAGCGGCACGCGCGTGCCATCGGGTGCGCTCAGGTAGACGTTCTGAAGCGCGGCCACGCCGCCTGTTTCCTGCTGCCTGAGTACACGGACGGTGATTTCCTCGTCGCCACGTGGGAAGCGGGTGGCGACAGCCCCCTCGAATGCATTGCGGATCTGACGCCCGACACTTGAACCGGTAAAGCCCAGCGCGCGGCCTCGGGGCGTAAGGGTGACCACGATCTCCTGCTTGCCGTAGGGCAGGTCATCTTCAATGGCGCTCAGGCCGCTGAGACCGGTCAGCGTCACTTTGAGTTCTTCGGCTGCGGCCTTCAAGACCTCGACGGTGCCATTTTGCAGGCGGACATCGACATCTCGGCCGGGCGGGCCGCCGCGCCGGCCAAACACGGCGACGCGTTCCACACCCGGTATTGCCGGGATAGCGCGACGCCAGGCGCCAAGAATGGCCTTGGTGCGCACCGTGCGCACTTCCGATGGCGTCAACTGGCCATTGATTTCGGCGAGGTTGTCGCCCGTGGTGCGCCCCGCACGACCGACCAGACCGAACGTCGCCTCAACCAACCGCGTCTCAGCCAGCTTGTCGCTGTTGACCGCCTTGTCGTCCTCTGACCGTGCATCCAGCAACTGCTTCTCAGCCCTGAACAACGCTTGTTCGATCCGATTGACGGCGCGCGCCTGGTCGGTCTTCGGCACTCCCGGCGCGAAGTAAACCGACGCGACGACTGATTCCGATTCAAGGCGCGGGAAAAACACGAAACGCACGCGATCACCGGCCATCATTCCGATCGCAAGAATGAAACTTGCGATCAGGACGGCGACGGTTGTGTAGCGCCAGTTGTAGGCAATCCGCACGAACCGGCCGAATGCCTTTTCCCGCAACCATTCAAAGCCACCGTCAATCGTGCGACGGAAGCGATTCGGTGGCTTGCCGCTGGGCGTGCCATGCCTGAGGTGGCCGGGAAGAATAAAAAAGCACTCGATGAGACTTGCCAGCAACGCCGCCAAGACAACCATCGGAATGCCATAGAGGATGTCGCCGATCCGGTCTCCGATGAAGAACATCGGCATAAACGCGGCCGCCGTTGTGAGGCTCGCGGCCGTCACCGGCGCAAACATTCGGTTGGCACCGCTTTCAGCGGCCGTAAGGCGGCTGTGCCCCTGTTCTTCGAGCGTCGAGGCGTGTTCGCCAACGACGATCGCGTCATCCACGATAATGCCAAGCATCATGATCAGCGCGAACATGGACACCATGTTTATGCTCTGGCCGGTTGCCAGCATCACGGCAAGCGTGGCCATCAGCGCGACCGGAATGCCAACCGCGGTCCAGAACGCGACACGGGCGTTGAGGAAGATGAAGAGTGCCAGCAAAACGAGGATCAAGCCCTGCCAGCCGTTCGTGATCAGAATTCCGAGACGCTGCTGCACGAGCTTGCCGCGGACATCGTAGACGTTGATGTTGAGCGTTTCCGGGAATTCAACGCGCGCCTTGGCGACATAGTCCTCCATGATCTTCATGGTTTTCAACGTGTCAGCACTCAAGGCGCGCTGCACGGAAAGTTCGATCGCGCGCTGCCCCCTGCTGACACCAACCTTGCCATCGCGATCGAAGCGCGTTTCGACGTCGGCGACATCGCCGAGGAAAATCTTCTGACCCGTTGCCAGCGACTTGATTTCGATCTTGGCGATTTCTTCAGGGGTCTTACGATCACTCTTGGCGCGCAGCTGCAGTTCGCTGGATCCCTCGAGCTTGCCGGCCGGCAGATCCTGCGAATTCTCGCGCACGATGCGCGCAACCTGATCGAGACTGACACCAAGCCGGCGCAGGTCGTTCTCGCGGATCTTGATCCAGATCTCTTCATCGCGGGCGCCGGTCAGGCCAACCTTGTCGATACCGGCGTCGAGCAGGCCGTCCCGCAATCGCTTGGCATAGGCCTTGAGCACGCGCTCAGAGAACGGCCCGGAGATCGAAATCTTGGCGATGCCGTCGAACATCGCGGCGCGCGTTATGACCGGCTTTTCAGCCTCCTCGGGCAGCGTTGTGACACGTGAGACCGCCTGCTCGACATCGGACTGCGCCTTTTGCATGTTGGCGGTCGGATTGAACTCCATCGAGATCGAGGCACTGCCCTCACGGGCGTAGGAGCGCACATCCGAAATGCCATCGATGAAGCGCAACTCAGGCTCGAGGATGTCAAGGATGTTGGTCTCGGCGTCTTCGGCACTGGCACCAGGCCAGGACACGGTGACGGCGATAATCGGCACTTCAAATGTCGGGAAGAACTGGCGGTTGAGCCGGGTGAGCGCGAACACGCCCATCAGGATCAGAATGACCATGAACAGGTTTGGCGCTGTCGCATGCCGGGCGAAAACCGAAATCAGCCCCGTACCGGTTGGCCCGCGAGAGGATGGTGCGCCCGGCATCTGCGGCACATCATTGGCCATTTGTCTTGTCCCCGGCTTTCGCCGCAGCAGGCGCGCCAACTTCTTTCACACGCACGCCGTCCCCCGGCAGTGAAAGCCGCGTCGTCATAACTTTGTCGCCGGCCTGTAACGCGCCGCGGACCAGCACGTCTGAGCCCTCTGTGGAAATGATGCTGACTTTGCGCGACGCCAATTTGCCATCCTGGATGATGAAGACGCTCTTGCCATCGAATACGGCCGAACTCGGCAGGCGGGCCACTTTGCTGAATTCAGTATCCGGTACCCGCACTTCGACGAAGGCGCCCGGCCGCAAGCCGACGCCCTGAGACGGATTGTCGACGCGCGCAAAGAGCTGCACGCCACCGGCCTGGGATGAAACATTGGCGCCGACGCGGTCGATTTTCGCCATATAGACGAGCGGGGTGTCACCGACATTCCAGCGCACTTCGACCTGACGCCCTTCGATGCCGTCCGCACCTCGTGCGAGACGACCGAATTGACGGTCCGTGACGGTGAAAGCCACTTCGATCCAATCGCGATCAATTAGCGTCGCGACGCGATCGTTGACGCTGACCATGCGCCCTACCTGGGCCCCTACGTCCGTCACATAAGCATTGAACGGTGCCACCAATTTCGTCTCAGAGAGGCGTTGGGCCGCACGAAGCCGCGCCGTCTCAAGGCGCCGGATCGTCGCCTCCTGCTGAGAGACACGCGCCTCCCAGACCTTGATGTTGTTCTCCATCTGCGTCACGGCCTGCCGACGTTGATTGAGAATAAGGCGGCGATCGTCGACGACGCGTTCGGTAATCGCGCCACGGCGCAACAGCGGCTGGGCGCGATTGAGGTCGGTTCGCGCCAACGCCGCCTGCTCACGCGCGAACTTGAGATTGCCACGCTCAACCGCCAGCGACGCTTTAAGCTCCGCGATGCGGGCGGTGGCTTCGGCTGCCTGTGCGGCGTTATCCTGCAAGTCCGCCTTGAAATTGAATGGGTCAATGGAAAGGATGGTAGCGCCGGATTCGATTTTACCGCCATCGCGCAGGTCATCGCTGGTTACAACGACCTGGCCGGCCACGAGCGAGCGAATCTCAACCTGGCGGCCTGCAACGGTGTTGCCGAACAACCGAAGTTGCGGCTGAACCGTGCCGAACTCGACGGGCACCGTGCTGATGGCATAGACGTTCGGCTTGGCCTGGCGCTTTGGCGCCTCCGGTTTCGTTGCCTTGAGATATTGGTAGCCGGCGACGCCGCCCGCGACCACGAGGATCGGCAAGAGCAGCTGGAAGAAACCGCGCGTCAATCGCGCCGCCATGGACGGCAGCGCTTGCGCCGGGACGTCCTTGGCCCGACCGTCCGCCCGATCCGGCATCTCGTGCCGGCCAATGACCGTCTCAGAGGCGACCTTCAAGTCTGGCTTTTTGCTTGCCGTAGACGTCATAGACACGTTCTCATTTCCGGATCGTCTGAAGCCGAAAGCGGTTCCAGAGCTTCTAATAGGGCAATACGTCCTGGTGGCCTGCTTGGATGACCGCAGTCCAAAGGACCACCGCCGAATCGGACGCGACGCCTATTTTGGCATGATACAAAGGCGATATGGTGAACAGGTGTACGGACAGGTACCCCCAGGACTAAGCTTAATGATGGGTTTATTAAGCTCTGGGTAAGGCATTTGCGTCGCACCCGTCGCGCTGGCGTTACCGGCTGTCGCGTTCTGGTTAGACTTGGGATCGCACACATCTGAATTTCGGACAGGCCATAGAGCCGTGGCTGCAACAACGTTCCGGAGAAGCCCCGATGAAATCTGAAGCTCGCGTAGTTGTGATCGGCGGCGGCGTCGTGGGCGCCGGAACGCTTTACAGTCTCGTCAAGCGCGGCTGCAGCGACTGTGTGCTGATTGAGCGCAAGGAACTGACATCGGGCTCGACCTGGCACGCCGCTGGCCTGCTGCCGCTTTTCAACATGTCGTATTCGGTCAGCCAGATTCATAAGTATTCGGTCAAGCTCTATGGTGGTCTCCAAGAGGAAACGGGACAGGACGTCGGTTTCCGTCGCGTTTCCAACATCCGCCTGGCACGGACACAGGACCGGCTCGACGAGTATCGCTACTACAAGGAAGTTGCAGATACGATTGATGTTGACATCAAGCTGCTGACGCCTGAGCAAATCAAGGAAGCTTGGCCATTGTGCGAGACGGACGGGCTGCTGGGCGCGATTCAGCATCCGGACGATGGCTATATCCAACCGGCAGACCTGACCCAGGCATTTGCGATCGGTGCACGCAACGGCGGTGCCGAGCTCTACCGCAACACGGCGGTGACGGGCATCGAGCGGCGCGGCGACAAATGGATCGTCAAAACCGAGAAAGGCGAAATCTCTGCCGAGCATATCGTCTCAGCAACAGGCAATTTTGCGCGCAAGACGGGGGCAATGGTCGGCCTTGATATCCCGGTCATCCCGGTTGAGCATCAGTATATCGTGACCGAGGCACATCCCGCGATCAAGGCCCGCCAGGCCGAGGGATTGCCGGAAATGGGTGTGCTCCGGGAATCGGATTCGTCCTGGTACATGCGCGAGGAAGCGGGTGGCTTGATCCTCGGGCCCTACGAGGCCGGCGCACCTTGCTGCTATGTCGACGGGCCGAGCGATCAGTCCGAGTATGAACTGTTCCAGGAAGACCTCGACCGGCTCGGGCCGCATATCGAATCAGCGATTGCGCGGGTGCCGGCGTTTGGCGAAGTCGGCATCAAGAAAGTCTACAACGGCGCCATCGCCTATACACCGGATGGCTCGCCGATCATCGGGCCGGCCTGGGACTTGCCTAATTTCTGGCTCAACGAAGGTCACTCCTTCGGCGTGACGGCGGCGGGTGGTGCGGGCTGGCAGTTGGCCGAGTGGATCCTCGGCGGCGAGCCGACGATTGACATGATGGGCGTCGACCCGCGCCGGTTCGGACCCTACGCGACGCGCGGTTATCTGCGCCAGAAGAACGAAGAGGCCTACGCCAACGTCTTTACGACGCACTATCCCGACGAGGAGCGCGCTGCAGGCCGACCACTCAAGACATCACCGTGCTACGGGCGCCTGAAAGCGCATGGGGCCGTGTTCGGGTCGGTCTATGGCTGGGAGCGGGCCAACTGGT
>JAGDYV010000152.1:0-27083 GCA_049116495.1 Hyphomicrobiaceae bacterium
CGCTGGATTCAAAATCCAGTTCCTGTAAGGGAGTGCCCGTTCGAGTCGGGCCTGGGGCACCAACACTTCCATCCAAGTTTACGATCGTGAACACGACGTACACGCGATGCGCCGTGGCCGCTTCGCCTCACGGCCGGCATGCCGTCTCACAACCGGTCGCCCTCGCATTGCCGCTGTTGCGGAATATGTGCTACGCCGCCTACACCCCAAAAGGCGGGACCGGAGACAGCGATGCCGCTTCGCATGCGCAGCCTGACAGTCTTGATTTTTCTCGTATTGGCCTTCGCACCGCTGCGCGCTGCTGCCAATCCAACCCTGCTGTTCGACATGTCGAACGGTAAGGTCCTCTATGCTGAAGATGCCGACAGGCTTTGGTATCCCGCATCGCTTACCAAGATCATGACCGCCTACGTTGTCTTCGACGCGCTCAAACGCGGCAACATTACGCTTGAGACCAAATTGGTCAGCACCGAGACAGCCGCCAAGGAACCGCCGAGCAAGATCGGTCTGCCAATCGGCGCCGAGATTTCCATGGAGCTTGGTCTGCGTGCGCTGATCATCAAGTCGGCCAACGATGTCGCTGTGATGCTTGCCGAATCCGTTTCTGGCAACAAGGACGCGTTCATCGTCCGCATGAACGAGACCGCTCGGCGGCTCGGTATGTCGCGCACGCACTTCGTCAATCCGAACGGCCTGCCCGTGCCCGGTCAGGTCACAACGGCACGCGATCTCGCGCGCCTTGCGATCGCCGTCCAGCGCGACTTTCCCGAGCACGCCCACTATTGGAAAACGCCATACCTCAGGATCGGCAAACGTCGCCTGCGTTCACATAATTCCTTGCTTCGCACGTTCGAGGGCGCCGATGGCATCAAGACCGGTTTCATTTGCGATTCAGGCTTCAACATCGTTGCCAGCGCCACGCGTGACGGCCGCCGGCTTGTCGCCGTCGTTCTTGGATCGCCAAGCGCCAAGGCTCGCGGCGTGCGAGCGCAAGACCTGCTCGAACACGGTTTTCTGACACACCGATGGAAGCAATATTTTTCTTCAAACACGCTCGATACAATGCCGGCGAGCACGACATCGAATGAAATCGTCAGCATCCGCAAGCAAGTTCTCGGCTGGAGTTGCGGCAACCGTATTGCGAAACGGCGCGCCTCACGCAAGAGCCGTCGCCGAAAGCTGCGCCGCAACCGCGCGCCGACGAAGAAGACCAAACTCAAGGCCGCCTCCGCCGCACCCAAGCAGCCAGTCGCGAAAAAACCCAAGGCTCAGAACTGAGCCTTTGACCGCCTGATCATCAAAGTCCAAGCCTTGTTGCCCCAACGCGGGACATCACGCACGGCGCATTGCACCGCAACGGCACACCATCAATACAACGACCCGGCAATCTGAATTGGCGCATAACTTGCTGCTCTGACAGTCAATTCAGAGGATCACAGTCAGGTATGTGTAACGTGTGGAATGAGCAAAAAGACGTCACGCCGACACCCCAAGAAGTCGAGTCTGTCGCCGCGCTTTTGGAAGGTGAACACGGCACACTCGCCGTCGAAGTCGCCGAGTTTTTCGCAACGCATCACAGCCTTGGTGGCGATGTCAGCCGTTCTTGGGCCTGGACCGGCGTCGCAGACCGGATCCGCGACCGCGAGCAAAAACGCCTCGCCGGCGGCCGCAGCTGATAATCAAAGTGTGATTCTAATCCGCCATCCGACGATTGACGATCTCGCTGGTATCTTTTGATGTCAAAACGGGCACGATCTCAAACCGTGCGAGATCATTCCATTCCAAAATCCATTCTTGCAGCAGCCTGACATCATCGCATTCCATCAGCTGAAAACAGCGCCCATAGCCAACCTCAATCCAGGAATCGAGATAGGTCAGTCCTTCGGGTGCCATCCGTCCTCTTTCCTTGAAGCGGGCATAAACGGCCTGCGCATTCTGGTCGCGAAAGTGCTCAATGATCATGAACAGCACGGCGTTCTCCTTGGGTTAGGTTGTCATTTATCCAAGCGGCCAGATCCGGCGCCGCCCCCCGCCGCGGCGCGCAGTCTCAGCATGGCCGAACGATTGGCCAATCGACGATGTCACACGTTGGGATTACGAGCCGATACACGGATCAGCTCGCCATATGTGCTGCCGATCGCTTGTCAGCGCTCGAACACCTCAATCAGAACTCGACCTTGTCGCCGCCCTTGAGCTCAAGGATATCGCGCGCTTCATCAGGCGTGGCGACCTCACGGCCGAGGCCTTCGATGATCTGGCGCACAATCTTAACCTGCTCCGCGTTCGACTCCGCCAGCTTGCCAGGCCCGGCCCACAGTGAATCCTCAAGTCCGACGCGCACATTGCCGCCCATCGCCGCGGCAATTGCCGCAATCCGCATCTGATTGCTTCCGGCGCCCAGAACACTCCATCTATACGCATCGCCAAACAACCGGTCCGCTGTCCGCTTCATGTGCGCGACATCTTCCGGATGCGTGCCGATCCCACCCAGAATCCCGAACACAGATTGCACGAAGAACGGCGGCTTGACGATGCCCCGGTCAACCATATGTGCCAGCGTATAGAGATGACCGATATCGTAGCACTCGACCTCGAAACGCGTGCCGTTGTTGGCGCATTCTGTAAGGATGTACTCGATGTCCGCAAACGTATTCTTGAAGAAGCCGGATTTCGATCCTTCGAGATAATCGCGCTCCCAATCATGCTTGAAATCCTTGTAGCGATTAAGCATCGGGTAGAGGCCGAAATTCATCGTCCCCATGTTGAGGCTCGCAACCTCCGGCGCAAACTTGATCGCCGGCAGCGCGCGCTCTTCCACTGTCATCGTCATCGCGCCACCCGTCGTGATGTTCACGACCGCAGGGGTTCGCTGCTTGATAACGCCGAGAAACGGTGCAAACCGCTCAAGAGACTGGTCCGGCTTGCCGGTTTCTGGGTCACGCGCATGCAGGTGGACGATCGCTGCGCCCGCTTCTGCCGCACCGATCGCCGCATCGGCAATCTCCTCCGCAGTGATCGGCAGATGTGGCGACATAGACGGCGTGTGGATCGACCCTGTCACCGCGCATGAAATGATAACTTTGTTGGACTTGGCCATGGCTCAATCGCTCTCCTTGCGGTCTCGTATAATTCTCAATCGTAGTGCTTCTGTTCGCGTTTATGAACGACCAGCGCCGCCAATCGGTTGTCGCGCCATGCGCTCTTTTCGGCAATCTCATCTGGCGAGGGGCTCTTGCCCCAGCTGGCTGCTACCTTGTCGATGTTCTCGTTGCTCCAAAGCGCTTCAGTCACGGGAAGCTTCGACAGGCCGTACATTGTTGGACCGAAGCGCTCGCAGTAATCCCTCAGACCGCCCGGCGCATTGAGTTCGATCGTCTCAAACGGCCCCATGAATGACCATCTCAAACCGAGCCCGTGCGCAATCGTCTTGTCGAGATCCTCGGCGGTGACATAGCCTTCGCTGACCAACCGGAAAGCCTCCGACAGCAGGACAGCCTGCATCCGGTTTAGAATGAACCCGTCGACTTCCTTTTTGACCTCAACCGCAACCTGCCCGACCGAGTCGTAGATCTCCCTTGCGCGCGCGATCACCGACGCGTCCGTCCACGGCGCCCCGCACAATTCGACAATCGGCACCACATGCGGAGGATTAACCGGATGGGCAATCAGGCAGCGCTGCCGCCCAGCCAGCCCCTCCGTAAACCGCGATGCGACAATCGCCGACGACGACGATGCGAGGATCGTATCCGGTCCAGCCGCCGTATCAAGTTGCTTGTAAATCGCGATCTTGTCAGAAACTCTTTCCGGTCCAGATTCCTGTACGAGATCCACGCCTGCCACCGCCTCTTCCAACGAGGCGGCAACGGAAATGCGATTGGCAGCGGCTTTCGCATCCGCCACCAAGCCATGTGCGGCAAGGTCATGGAGTGATTCCGTAATCCGGTCCGGCGCCGCCGCCAGCGTCTGCGCGTGTGCATCATAGAGCCGTACATCCCACCCGGCGCGCGAAAACACGTTCGACCAGGCCCGACCGATCAGGCCCACTCCCACAATCCCAATCGTCGGCATTTCTTCACTCCGCTGCAATACCCGGCTCAACGCCATCCCTAGCATGGCCCACCAACCTGCCGAAAGGCACAGCGCCCGCAGCCCGCCCCTAATCACATCCTTGCGGCGCGAACGCACACCGTGCCCGCGGGAATCTTGCAAAATTCACGTGCACGGCCCCGGCTGATCATCTTATGTTGGCACCACGGCTTGCCACACGACAGGAGAAATTCATGGATCTCGGTATCGAAGGTTTACGCGTACTCGTCACCGCTGGTGCCGGCGGCATTGGCTTGTGCACCGCCCAGACCTTCCTGCGCGAGGGCGCCAAGGTGCATGTCTGCGATATCGATACGGAGGCACTCGCCAACCTGGCAACCACCGCACCAGGCGCGACAAGCACCCTTTGCGATGTCTCGGATCGTGACCAGGTCGCCAACATGATGGACGACACCATCCGGCATCTCGGCGGACTGGACTGCCTGATCAACAATGCCGGCATCGCCGGGCCGACCGGACGCGTCGATGAAATCGATCCGGCTGATTGGGAACAGTGTCTCAACATCTGCATCACCGGCCAGTTCAACGTGGCCCGCGTCGCCATTCCCCACCTCAAGGCCAGCCAGGGCAATCGGTCAATCATCAACTATTCGTCGGCCGCCGGGAAGTTCGGCTTTCCGCTGCGCTCTCCTTATGCCGCAGCCAAGTGGGGTGTCGTCGGCTTCACAAAAACGCTCGCAATGGAACTCGGCGAGAACGCCATCCGCTGCAACGCGATCCAGCCCGGCCCGGTCGACGGCGCCCGCATTCGCAGTGTCATCGACGGCAAGGCCCGCGCCTTGAACATCTCGTTCGATGAGATGCAGGCCCGCATGCTCGCCAATCAGTCGATCAAGGCGCTGATCCCGACGCAACAGCTGGCAGACCTCACCGTCTACCTCGCTTCACCGCTCGCCAGCACGATTTCCGGCCAGGACATCTCCGTTGACGGCGACATGCAGAGCCTCGCCTAGGCCGATCGAAGGGCTCATGTTGCAAAACCGGATATTCCTGCTGGCAGGCTTGCTCGCCGCGGTACTGCTAAGCACAACGTTGGTGCGCTCCGTCATCGGCCTCGGCACGTCTGAGAAACCGACACCGCTCGGCACATTTGCCATTCCGTCGTTTGCGGCCCTGGTCAAGTGCAACGCGCATTTCTCGCATGAAATCCTGCGGATCAAGAACAAGCTGCCGGCGCACAATAGCACCGCCGATTTGCCGCTGCTGCACCGCAATTACCGCAGATTGCATCGCCTTGTGCGTCAGGTCGGCCGGCGCGACGGAATTGCGCCGGAGGAACAAACCGAGCGCCTGCGCAACCATGTCAGGCGTTTGCACACGCAATCCAATACCGACAGCGCCAGCGCTCGCGATGCACGTTGTCGCGCGATGGCAGAGATGCCGATTGCACGCAAGCGTCACAGCCAGCGCATCGTCGGCCGCTAGATCGGTGCGGATCGGCCTGCGTGCTCCCGCAACGAAAACAGCGAATGCACCAGCAGTGTTGCGACAACCACCGCACCGCCAACCAGCGCCCAAACACTTGGTGCTTCGTAGATCACCAGCCAAACCCACAAGGGTCCGAGCACCGTCTCCAGCAACACGATCAGACCGACCTCCGGCGATGAGATGTACCGTGGCCCGAGCGCCAACAGCGCCGTCGCCGGTGTCGTCACGAGAAAACCCATCGTCAAGATCCAGACCGTTTGCATGCCGGTCGGCATATCTGGCATCCCGCCAATCACCATCGCCATTGTGCAATAGACGATGCCACCCAGCGCGACGGCGGGAATCATATTGATCTCGCGCTGCCGCCTCATCATGGTGAGCTGCGTTGCCAGCAGTATTGATGCAATCAATGCCATCGCATCACCAAAAATCGATCCGCCACCGATCCCGTCCCAAACGATAATCGCAATACCGCCAAGTCCAATCCAAATGGCAATCCAGGTCCGAAACGCGATTTTCTCACCGAGAAAAATCCGGCTCATGACGGCGGCGTGAAACGGTGTACTTGCAAGAATCACCAGGGCATTGGCAACCGACGTAAACTTGATACCCGCCACGAACGCACTGTTCGTCACGGCGGTAATCAAGGAAATGAGGATACCCGTCCACCCAATCGACCAGAACACGGCCGGCAGTCGCTCCCGGTAGACAGCCAGCAAAAGCGCACCGAGACCAATCGCCTGCATGCCCCCGCGCCAAGCCGACGTACTCCAGATATCCATGCCGATCAGCCTGATCAGCAATGCATCCGGCGAAATCACAAGCACCCCGGCGATGGTGATGAGCAGCCCTTTGGTGTGCATCGTCATTGGGGCGTCGCAATTCTCAATGAAAAGGTGGCGGTGTTCGAAATCAGGACTGCCGTCGAAAGCACGGCCTTAACCGGCCGGCAACCATTTGACGACCGTCCCGCCAGCCTGATAAGCCTCGGTCGCGTTGCGCGTGATGACCGCAACCCCACCACCGGGCGCCGCCCGCCGACTTGGCAGGCCGCGCAAGCCCCGTGACCCCGGCACGCAGCACTGCAAGAACTGTTGACTGCCGCAGCGACGCGCATTCCCCCTACAATTAAATCGCAGCTTATGAAAGGGCTCGATATGGCCGACATGCCTCAAATTCCGGACGAGTTGCTCAACCAGGTCCTCGCCGACCCTGAGGCCGTCGCCGCCCTGCAGGAACTGGCCGGCCAGGCCGGCGTCACCACGCCGGTGCTTTCAATGCCGCGCGAAGAGCAGATTGCGCTCGTTACCGCAATGATGGGTCTCGCCCAGAAAGCCCAGGCAGAGGGCGCCGCACCAGGCGGCCCCGGCGATCCGTCAAACATCCCCGACGATCTAATCCAGCAGGTGTTTGCTGACCCCCGCGCCGATACGATCCTGCGTGACATCATGTCCGGCAACCAGCTCACCGGCGAGCCCGCTGACCTGCCTCCCGATATCAAACGCGCGATTGTTCAATTGCTCATCGACCAAGGCGTGATCAGCTTTGAACAGGGTTGAGAGAACCCGTTCCACCAACTGCTCGGCGCGCAAACGGCACGCGTCATGAGCTTCGGCGACCGCGCCGTCCATCAACAAATCATCCCGCTTTCAACGCGTCGATCAGTTGGTCCACATCGCGCGTCCACGCGTCAAAGTCATCTGTTTCCGCCCACAGCTCACGTAATTCTGACCGCGCTCGCACGCGCTCCACCGCGCGTCTGGCAAGCGCGAGGTTTTCAGCCGTCGCAACGCCGTCCGTCACCTTTTGCAAAACAGCCTGCGCCGCCTCAGATAATCTCGATGTATCGCCGCGATGGGCGCCAATGACCAGCTCTGCAGCCGCGAGCGCTTCGCAGGAGGCAGCGGCCTCTGGATGACAGTCGTCATCCGGGTCAGCGTCGACAAGTACGGCATTGAGTGTTTCCGCAATCAACGTCGCGCCCTGCTCTTCCAGCGCATACACCCAATCAGCCGCATCATCGTTCTCGAAGCTTTTTAATCCCCAGGCGCCCAAGACGGCCTCCCGTATTGCCCTGGGGTGAGTGTGTGACTTACATCACGGCACCAACCTGCCAGGGTACAAATTCATTGTCGCCGTAGCCGAGCTTTTCCGATTTGGTTCGTTCGCCCGAAGCCGTTGCGAGAATATGTTCAAAAATCTCTTGGCCTTTTTCTTCCAGGCTCACCCCTTCTAATACATCACCGCAATTAATATCCATATCTTCGCTCATACGATCGTACATATCTGAGTTCGTGGCCAGCTTTATCGACGGCGCTGGTTTACACCCATAGGCAGATCCACGTCCGGTTGTGAACGTCACAACATTACAACCACCAGCCACCTGCCCGGTAACGGATACCGGGTCATAACCCGGCGAATCCATGAAACAGAACCCCTTGGCATCAACCTGTTCAGCATACCGATAGACGCCGTTCAATGTCGTGCTGCCGCCCTTGGCCGTCGCGCCCAATGACTTTTCTAGAATCGTCGTCAAGCCACCGGCTTTGTTGCCGGGCGACGGATTGTTATCCATCGAGCCATTGTTCTTCGCCGTGTAGTCCTGCCACCACGCGATAATATCGACGAGCTTCTCGCCAACTTCGCGGCTGCGTGCGCGCCGCGTCAGCAAATGCTCCGCACCATAGATCTCCGGGGTCTCAGCCAGCACCCCGGTACCGCCATGACGCACCAGCGTATCGACCGCGAGACCAAGCGCCGGGTTGGCCGTAATTCCCGAATAGCCGTCCGAGCCACCACACTGCAGCGC
Organism: Hyphomicrobiaceae bacterium; assembly: GCA_049116495.1. Taxonomy (GTDB): domain Bacteria; phylum Pseudomonadota; class Alphaproteobacteria; order Rhizobiales; family Hyphomicrobiaceae; genus CAJQQK01. Next base: position 8,345 of record JAGDYV010000152.1, read on the forward strand.
CACCATCAATTCCGAGGCCGGCACCGTCTCACGCTTCGCATGGTTGGCGAGCGGCAGCATCTCCTTGATCCGCTCGGCGCCGGCTTCGATGGTTTTGCGCGTCCCGCCGGTGTCCTGGATCGTCATTGTGTGCAGGTTGTCGCCATCGATCAGACCGTATTTCTGGCGCATGCGCGCGATCTGAAACACTTCGCAACCAAGCCCGACGACGAGTGCCGCCGATATATTCGGATGTCCGGTGAAGCCCCACTGCGTCCGCTCCAGGTTGTCCCATCCTTCACCATCAGCCGCCATCCCGCAACCGGTGCCATGCACGAACGACACCACGCCATCGACGTTCGGGAACTGTTCGAGGACGGCTGACTTGTTGCACTCGTCCGCCATGAACCGCGCCACCGACGCCGAACAGTTCACCGACGTCAGGATCGCCACGTAGTTGCGCGTGCCGACCTTGCCGTTCGCACGCCGAAATCCTTCGAACGTCGCCCGCTCCTCCACCGGCAGGACTTCCTCGTTGCGCGCACCTTCGGCAAAGGCGTAGTCGCGGTCGAACTCGGCGTAGTCGCAGTTGTGCGAGTGGATGTGCTGGCCCGGCGCGATGTCCTCGCCGGCAAATCCGATGATCTGCCCGAATTTCAGGATCGGGGCGCCTTTTTCGATCTTCTGCGCCGCCATCTTGTGTCCGCGTGGAATGCGCGCCTGCGCCACCACGCCAAGCGCTTCGGCATCCGGCATCAGTCCGTCGACGGCGACGATGATATTATCCTTGTCGTGCAGACGCAGGTTACGCGCAGGCTGCTTAGCTCGATCTTGCATGGTGGTTCCTCGACTATCGGAAAATTTGCCGGCATCATGCGGAACAGCGCATGCAAGCGCAAGGAAAGGCGTGGTCGCCGCGCCGAATTGCCAACGCCGATCGTTACAAGCCCGCACCGACCTCCCTACAATTCCGCACGAGCCATGTGCATAAACAGTGCATTCAATCATTGATTGAATTCAGAATTCAATCTTGCTACACGTGTCCCTCATGCATCCAGGAGCCCACATCGTGCAGCCGCTTCAGACCAGCCCTGCCCTGATCGACCAGGTCCACGACCAGCTCGTCGCCGCCATCGCGTCCGGTGACCTCGCACCGGGTCGACGTCTGACCCAGGAAAGCGTCGCGGCCCTGCTCGGCGTGTCGCGCCAACCGGTCAGCCACGCGCTGCAGATTCTCAAACGCCACGGCCTGCTCATCGAACATGGCAAACGCGGCCTCGCCGTCGCACCACTCGATCGCAACCGCATCATGCATCTCTATCAAGTCCGCGAAGTGCTCGATGGCCTCGCCGCACGCCTCGCCGCGGAGCGTTGTCGCGACGGCCACGCCGATGCGGATGATATAACTGCGCTCAAGCAGGCCCTGGGCGACGGCACTGCCCTCGCCCAATCCACCAAGGTCAAACAACTCGTCCTCGCCGACGTCGCGTTCCACGCCTGCCTGCACCGCCTCTCCGGCAATCCCGAGATCGCCCGCACTGTCGCCGAGCAGTGGCCGCAGTTCATGCGCTCGATGGGCTTTGTGCTCGGCGCAAGCAAGCGCGCTGCAACAATCTGGGCCGAGCATGCCGCAATCGCCGATGCGGTCCTTGCCGGCGACCCTGGGCAGGCCGCAACACTGTCGCGCGCACATGCCCGCCGAGCCGCTGAACAATCTGCAAACGAACTCTCGCAAACAGAAGCCGCCGAATAATTTTCAGGAGACGCCACCATGAAACTCACACAACAGCAACTTGATCATTTCAACGAAGAAGGCTGGATCTTCCTGGAAGACTGTTTTTCACCGGAAGAGGTCGCCGTCCTCAATGCCGAAGGCGAAAACATCTACGCCGAGGACCGCGAGGAAGTCTGGCGCGAAAGCTCTGGCGCACCGCGCACCGCCTTCGCCGCCCACACCTACAACGAGGCGTTCGGCATCCTCGGCCGCCACCCGCGCTTGATCGAGCCGCTCGAGCAGGTGTTCGGTGAGCAGGTCTACATGCATCAGTACAAGATCAACGCCAAAGCCAAATTCACCGGCGACGTCTGGCAATGGCATCAGGACTTCGGCACATGGCACCGCGATGATGGCATGCCCGAGCCACGCGCAATGAACATCGCCGTATTCCTCGACGAGGTTTTCCCCTTCAACGGTCCGTTAATGCTGCTGCCAAAAAGTCATAAGCACGGCGTCCTCGATGCCGCCCATGACACATCGACGACCAGTTACCCGTTATGGACGCTTGATGAGGAAACGGTTGAGAAAATGGTCGACGCCGGCGGTCTCGTCGCGCCAACCGGCAAACCCGGCGGTGTGTTGATGTTCCACGGCAATCTTGTGCACGGTTCGGCCGGCAACATCACGCCGTTCCCGCGCAAGATCGTCTACCTGACGCTCAATGCCGTATCAAACCACATCCGCAAACCAACGCGGCCGGAGTGGATCGCCCACCAGGACTTTACGCCGATCGAGCCGTGCGCCGACGACGCCTTGCTCAACTTCGCCCGCCAATACGCAACCACTGCGGAATAACCCGATCAGCGCGGCCCCGATCAGCGCGGCCTGACATCATCGAGGCCGCGTTTTCTGTCAGGCGCCGCGGCGCCCGAATACAGCTCGGTTTATCCCTGGTGTAATCGTCACGCGAGGCTGATCGGCCGCGTTGTCCGACACGCCCTTGCGTGCCCGCTTCTTGATCGCCTCCTGCAGCGCGGCATCGATTGCCGAGGGTCCATTCGGCGTCTCGACCTCAGGTTCATCCTTGGCCGTCAAGAGTTCGCCGAGGCGGTTAAACAAACTGCCCATCTGCTGCTCCTTCATGTTCATCCATGAACGCAACAGTGTCGCAGCCCCGCCCTAAATCGGCGTGAAATCAATAGATAAAGTTTTATCTAGTTTGAATGTCTCTCGTCTTTCTCCTCTCGCGCCGCCCGAATAATCTCCCGCGCCATCTCATCGGCAACTTCATGCGGCGGCCGGCCACTCTTCTGCGAATGCGCATAGATTTCCGTCAGCCGCCCACCGATCCGCGCAATACCAGCCTGCACTGTCGCCTGGCTCGCATCATCATCACGCTCGGCAGCAACCGAAATAATCCCACCGGCATTGATCACGTAGTCGGGCGCATAGAGGATACCGCGATCCTGCAACCGGTCACCATCGGCCTCTGTCGCCAATTGATTGTTGGCCGCGCCGGCGATCACCTTGGCCTTGATCAGCGGGATCGACGTCTTGCTCAGCACACCGCCCAGCGCACATGGCGCAAGGATATCCGCATCCGTCTCGTAGAACGTCTTGGTATCCACAATATCGGCGCCAAACTCTGCCTTCGCCCGTGCCAGATTGTCGGCATTGATATCCGACACTTTCAACGTTGCACCGGCTTCATGCAGCAACTTGCACAGGTTGTATCCGACATGCCCGACGCCCTGCACGGCGACCACCTTACCGGTCAGTTCATCCGACCCGAACGCCGCCTGCGCCGTCGCCTTCATCCCCAGGAACACACCCTGCGCCGTCAGCGGTGAGGGATCACCGCCGCGATAACCGCCGTCGTCCTGCGGGATCCCGCCGACATGCTCCGTCACTTCTGCGACAATGCGCATGTCGGCCACCGAAATCCCGACATCTTCGGCCGTGATGTACGCCCCGCCCATCCGGTCGATCGCGCGGCCAAACGACTTGAACAGGGCCGGCGTCTTGTCATCGCGCGCGTCCGCCATGATCACCGCCTTGCCACCGCCATAAGGCAGCCCGGCCATCGCGTTTTTGTAGCTCATGCCCTGCGACAGCCGCAGCACGTCGCGCACCGCCGACACTTCGTCGACATACGGCCACATCCGGCAACCGCCGAACGCCGGCCCAAGCGCCGTCGAGTGCACTGCGACAAATCCCTTAAGCCGCGCCCGCTCATCACAGAACGCGAGCACCATCTCGTGGTTGTCGAAATCAGGTTGGCTAAAGATCACGACACGATCCCTCCCTTGGCTGCATCGATCACGCGCATGCACTATGACATAAATCGAATTTGTCGACCCTGCACGCATGGCAAGACCGTTACTCACGCTTGCACCGCTTGCCGCGCTATGCTGCTGTCATCCTCGATATCTCGCCACGAACAATACCCCAAGGAACGCCCTACATGAACCTGTCCCGCATGCTTGGCACACGCGCCGATGACAACAACCCGATCCGCATCGGCCAGATCGGCGCCGGCAAGTTCGGCACGATGTTCCTTTCACAGGTCCGCCTTACCAAGGGCATGCACATGACGGCACTCGCCGACCTGATGCCGGACCGCGCAGCCGAACGCATGGTTGGGGTCGGCTGGCCCAAAGAGCAGATCGACGCCACCTCGATCAATGACGCCCTGAAGACCGGCAAAACCTTCGTGACTGATGACGCCGGCCCGATCCTCAATGCCCCCGACATCGATGTCATCATCGAGGCAACCGGTGATCCCGCCACCGGCATCCGGATCTGCCTCGCCGCCATTGAGGCTGGCAAGCACATCGTCATGGTCAACGTCGAGGCCGACGCCCTCGCCGGCCCGCTTCTCGCGCGCAAGGCGGCTGAAAAAGGCGTCGTTTACTCGCTCGCCTGGGGCGACCAGCCGGCGCTCATCTGCGAGCAGGTCGACTGGGCCCGCGCCTGCGGCTTCGAGGTCGTCGCCGCCGGCAAAGGCACACGCTATCTGCCGACCTATCATGCTTCGACACCGGACACCGTCTGGGAGATCCTCGAGCAGTACCTCAACATCCAGGACCGCAGCCACGTCAATCCGAAGATGTTCAACTCGTTCATCGACGGTACCAAGTCGGGCATCGAGATGACGGCGGTGTGCAACGCGACCGGCCTTCACGCCCAGAAGGGCGGCCTCTCCTTTCCGCCGGCGACCCGCTTCGAATGCGCCGAAATCTGCAAGCCGAAGTCCGACGGCGGTGTCCTCGAAACCGCCGGTGTCACCGAGGTCACCTCGTCCGTCTACCGCGACGGGTCCGACGTGCCGCATCACCTTTCGATGGGCACCTACGTCGTCATCACCAGCGAGAGTGACTATGCGCTCGCCTGCATGAAGGAATACAACTGCCTGCCCGACAGCACCGGCCGCTACGGCGCGCTTTACCGACCAACCCATATGATCGGCCTCGAACTTGGCGTCTCGGTTGCCTCTGTCGTCCTCAGGGGGGAACCGACCGGCTCTCCGATCGTGTTCAATTCCGATGTCGCGACCACCGCCAAGCGCGACCTCAAGGCCGGCACCCTCCTCGACGGTGAAGGCGGCGCCTGCGTCTGGGGCCGCCAGACCCCCGCCACCGACTCGCTCAAGGCGGGCTACCTGCCGCTCGGCCTTGCCAGCGACGTCAAGCTCAAGCGCGACATCGCCGAAGGCGCCCAGATCACCTGGGCCGACGTCGAGATCGACCCGGACGACCCGACGGTAAAATTCCGCCGCGAAATGGAAGCCGCCTTCGCACGGCCCAATGTGTAATATCGAACGGCAACGGCCCGCCACGCTCGACACCATAGCGAGAATGGCCAAGGATTGACGCCCGACGGCTTTGCACTTTCGCAAAGCCGGGGAGCACAGCGACCCGCGCCTATGGCGCGCCCCCGCGGAGGGCCAGGACGCGCAGCGTCCGGTACGGCCCGTGAGCGCAAAAGAGCAAGGACAACCACATGACCGACGCGCAGCAAGGCAACAACACAGCCATCATCACCGGCGGCGCCTCCGGCATCGGCCAGGCCATCACCGCCCTGCTGCTTGAGCGCGGCTGGCGCGTCGCCATCTTCGACCTCGAAGGCACCACCCTCGATGCCGCCCGGGCTCAATACGCCGGCCGCGACGATGTCCGAACCGACGCCGTCGACGTGACCGACGAGGCCCTTGTCGACACCACCATCGCCAGCGTCGACACGGATTTCGGCGCCATCACCGGCCTCGTCAACTGCGCCGGCATCGCCGGTCTCAGTCCCTTTTTCGACACCACCGCCGAGCACTTTCGAAAAGTCCTCGACGTCAACGTCGTCGGCACCTTCAACGCCGGCAAGGCGGCAGCCCTCAGGATGCGCGAACGCGGCCACGGCGCGATCGTCAACATCGCCTCGATCTCCGGCCTCAGGGGCTCCAAGGACCGCGCCGCCTATGGTGCATCGAAAGGCGGCGTCGTCACGCTCACCCAGGTCATGGCCGTCGACCTTTCCGAGTTCGGCCTGCGCGTCAACGCCGTCGCGCCCGGCCCAATCGACACCCCGATGGTGCAGCAGGCCCACACCAACGCCGAGCGCAAGCTCTATCACCGCTACGTGCCGCTCAACCGCTACGGCCGCCCGCACGAGATCGCCACCGTCGCCGCCTTTCTGCTTGACGACAGCCAGTCCGGCTACGTCACCGGCGAGATCATCGCCGTCGATGGCGGATACCGCGGCGCCGGCCTGATCGACCGCGACTAAAGCGCTGCGCGCGCGGGGCCAGCCCCGCACCCCGCTGGGAAACGCCTCCCAGACCCTCCGGCTTTTTCAAATCAAAGCAGGGTGGGTCCGGGAGGTCTCCTCCCGGGCGGGGTGGAGGGGCGGCAGCCCCCCGCGCACGCAGTGCGCAAACGCGGGCACGGCGCGCCCATGCTATAACCGCATCTCCACTTCGCACGGAGTGCGCCCATGAAGATCACCCTGCTCGGCACCGGCACCCCGACGCCATCGCTGCGCCGCATGGGCGCCTCGCACCTCGTCGAGATTGCCGACGACGTCATCCTGCTCGACCACGGCCCCGGTGCCCACCACCGTCTGCTCGAAGCGGGCCGCCGCGCCGTCGATGTCAGCCACCTGTTCTTCTCACACCTGCACGACGACCACTGCGTCGACTATGGCCGCCTTGTCCTCACGCGTTGGGACCAGGCCGGCGGCATCATCCCCGACCTCGCGGTCTACGGCCCGGCCGGCACCGCCGCCATGTCCGAGCGCTTATTTGCCGCCGACGGCGCCTTTAACCTCGACATCCGCGCGCGCACCGAGCTTTCCGCACACGGCGGCGTCTTCTCCTCGGGCCATCTCGAGGTTGCCCGGACGGCGCACGACGCCGCCGTCAAGACCTGCGTCCTCACCCACATATCCGAACAGATGGACAGCGTCGGCATGCACGAAAAGCTGCTGCGCGAGATGGCGGAGGTATATGGCGGCAATATCATTTGGGGTGAGGATTTGATGGAAGTGCCGGTCAGGGGGCCGGCGGCGCGGGCGTTGATTTAGGGGGTAAGGGGACGATAGGCGTTCATTTTCTGCTCAGCTTGTGTTCAAGACTTTTGCAACGAAAGTGCCGTCGAATTCTTGAGAATGTTCAACGCTGCCCGTTGGGCGCAAAATCCCAAAAGCAGTCATTGGGAGCGTTTCGGTGTTCGCCGTGTGTTCCAAATCCTGCTTCATTCTCGTGCCAAGAAAAGCGGACATTGTTCGGCGAGCTCAAGTCGATGCGTCAACGTCGAAATGTCCACGAACCTTCCTTGTGATTTCGATGCCACCCCTACCTTTGAGCGACTGACCTTAATGGTGTCGATCTTGGAGACGCCAGCAAGTTTCGACAGCTCCACCAAATCAAGACCTGGGCATAGAATTGGCGCATGTCGTTGGAACAATGTACAGGGCTGCACTATTGCAATGGACCGCAGTTGATAGGTCTTACCGCGCCGACTGTCGTGATGACGGCTTTCACCATCACCGGAGATTCGCCAATCTTGCTCGACACTCACACTCTGCTAAATCCGTGAAGAGTATCCACGCAGAACCGGAGCGCAGGTCTAGATCGATGCAGATGGCATAGTCAGCTTGCGAATTCTGAATATCTCTTCTCTTGCGATATTCTGACATTCCAAGTCCGCCCATGATATGAAGCCATAAGCCAACAAGTCGTAAGCCGGGGCGAACAGTTTATACTTGAGCTGACCTTGGGCCCGATCGTAGGCCGCTATAACACGATCGATCTGTGCGCCATCAAAACTAAGCGTCAGACACTTGGCAGGCAGCGTCATGCCTCTTGCTTTCCAAGAACGCAGCGCCAGACGACGATACTTTATCGCAATTCTTTGGGCGAACTTTTGTGCTCTGTCGCAGGCGCTCGCAGCAAATATGCAGCCACCATCTAATACCAGTCCTACTACACTGGAGGATTCATCAATTGCATCAAGTGCGCTGGACCATTGTTGTGCAAGCCGTTTTTGCTTCGCGGTATCGGCAAACGTACCGTTTTCTGAAGCTAAAAAGGCAATGAGAGAACATAGCAGTGTTAAAAATACTTTCATAATACGCTCCACGCAAAAACATAAAATTCAGTTTGTATGATGCCTAACCACAATCGGAGCCGCAACATATCCAGTTCTGCATTTCGAGAACGCGAAGCTTACGGTGCAGTTTCGCAACAGCCTGAAACTGACCCACAAGTCATCGCACTCTCCCGACGGTTAAGCTGTAAAGCTCGGTTCGTTCGTCGCTTCCACGAAGGACGGCAGCCCGGAGATCGCTTTTGACCGCACGCAACAACGCACATTCAGGGCGCCATTGACATGTTCGCAAAAAAGATTGTGACCCATCTTTCAATATTCGTGCACACAAATTACGATGGTGCCAATCTCATACTGTCACGCTCAATCGGGGTGTCATGATTTTTTCTCGTTTTAACACGGTGACAACACTACTCGTCATTTCAGTTTTCGGTGCGCCTATGGCCGCTCACGGTCAAGAAAGGTCATGTAAGGTCAAGCGAACGAAAATAGTCGGCGGGGAAGCGGCACGCATTTCTGCTTGGCCGGGACAAGCCGCCATCCGCCTCCATTCGAAGGTTGGAAATGTCGCGATCTACTTCTGTGGGGGCACGGCCATTTCCGACCGCTGGGTTCTAACGGCGGCGCACTGCCTGCCGGATTACGTGACGGCGTTGACGGGAACCGTTCGAGACTCTGACGGTGCTGAGCATACAGGACAGTTGGAAGTTGTGCTTGGCAGCGGCGATCTTACAGCCGTGACACGTAGACATGTCTATGCTGTAGAACAAGTCGCAATAAGTGAGCCATACCGGAAGGCCATTGATGCGGCATGGAAGTTTGATGATGCCGGCGAGCGTGCCGAGGCGCTGGGCCAGATAGCTCCGCAACAAGGCAATGACATTGCGCTCCTCAAGTTAGCGCGCCGCTGGACCGGTCCGGTTGCAAATTTGTCGTTGGCCGTGGGGAGCGATCCCGTCACGCCGCCCTCAGTACAGGTGCGGGCTGCTGGTTTCGGCAAGACGGAGTTCAACAAGGATAAACTAAAATTGGACCGCTTTCTCCACAAGGACGGCGCCGGCAAAATCTTTGCCGGGTCTTCTCGGCTGTTGGAAGTGGCGGTGGGGACCATATCAACAACTGCCTGTGCTGCTCGATACGCAGGAACCGCGATTGGCGCGGGTCAAATCTGTGCGGGACTGGAGCAAGGCGGCAAAGATAGCTGCCAGGGAGACAGCGGCGGCCCACTGGTTGCCTATGATAAGCATAGCTGTCCGCGACAGATTGGAGTGGTAAGTTGGGGCGAGGGCTGTGCCGAAAAGAAAGCCTACGGTGTCTATACGCGGATATCGCACCACGCAGCTTGGATACAAAGCCATACAGGTCCGCTGAAGGGCGCAGCCCGCTTGGCCAAACCGGCATCTGGTAGTCATCTGACTGTGCCCCAACTCGACGAGGCTCTGGTTCAACTCGACGGTCTGCTTGGCCGTTCAGGCGGCAAGGTCGGCATTGGAATTGTCAATGGCAACCGTGTGCGGCTCGGCGAGAAAGTGATATTCGAGGCGACCAGCGGTATCAATGGGCGGCTTGCCATCATCGATATCAATGCCGATCGTGCGGTCACGCTACTCTATCCGAACAAGTATGTCGGCTCAGATGACGCCGGTCTGATCAAGGCCGGAACCAGCGTTCGGGTGCCTGGACCAAATTATCCTGGGTTTACCAGTTTCCAGGCCGTCGAGCCAACCGGAACAGGCAGGCTGCTTGCATTGGTCGTGCCTGACGACTTCGATATCGAGCGGTTCTTCGCTCCGAAGACCGTAACAACGAAGGGCTTCGCGCCACGCAACGATCCGCCGAGCTACCTCATGAGCTTCATCCGTCAAATCGAGGCCGCGCTGCGATCTCGCATACGGGCGGCAGAAGGTAGAAAAAATGATGAAATGAAGCGATGGGGCTACGCCGTCACTGAATATCAAATCATTCCGTGAAGGGCCGCAGGTTCCATCTGGTGTTGCTGGTTCTTCCAGAACTAAAATTTTGGCTCGCGTTTCCACCACTTTCGATACAGCCGTGCCGCTGGATCACCAGACTGAATTTGCAGAAAAATCCACCACGGTTCCGCGGCGGCGAAGTTCTTGCGCCCTTGGCAAATGGTCGACATCAACCACGCGGACGCTTAGAAAAAACGAGGGCCCAGCGCGCATGACCGACTGCGCTGGGCCCCTCTAGCAACGATGCTCAATCTGCTCAGGTTATTAGTTCAGCGACCACTTGGCACCGACCTGACCTGAGATAATGTGACGATCGTCTGCCAAGTCGCCACGTGCATTGATGAAGAGTTGCAATTGGTCCGACACCTTGGTCGTCACACCAACGGTCGCGTACCCAATCGGTTTGCTTTCCGCATATGTCAGTACCGTGCCGTCTTCTAAGATAACCCTGGTTTCACGGTCCAATGCGTACTCGAGACCCAGTTGAATGTAAGGCTCAATGGTCCAACCGTCCGATTGGAAACGGCTGAAGAGGCGCGCCGACGAAACACCCTTGAAGAACGTGTCAGTCGCCTTCTCCGTGCGGTTGCCTTTCGTGTCGATGAAGGCCGCGCCTTCCGAATAGGCCCAGCTCAACCCGCCGCGCAGGTCAAGATTAACCGCCCCCAAGCCAGGCGTGGTTCCAAGAGGGACAATGTAGCCGGCCAATCCTGCCACAACGACCGTTTTCGTGTCGTAGTTGGACGTCGCTTTAATTACGGCATTATTAATATTACTCTCGCCCAAACCGACGCTGCCGGCGACGCCGTAATAGGCATTCCCACTGGTAAACAGTGAATAAGTACCTGCGAAGAAGGATTCGTTGTCTCCAGAGCCGAGAGAGTTAAATAGCTCACCGCCAGACTCGATCGGCCCAAATTCGACATCTGTCTTGGCATATCCGCCAAACAGACCAACTTTGACGCCGACGTTCTTCAACTGCATATAGCGGCCCAGATCAACTGCTGCACTCGCGAACAGCGAGGACTCTCGCGCTGTCAGGTCTGCTGTCTGGCGACTGCCGTCCGCGCCTCCGCTGCCGCTACGGGTCGACTGATAGCCGTCGTGTTTCATGTAACCAAGCCGGCCGCCGGCAAACACCGTGAAATAGGGGCTGATTCGAGATTCGATGCCACCACCCGGACCTTCCGGACTCAGGAAGCCTTCCGTAAGCTTGACTTTGGTCTTGGTGAATTCCGCGAATGCGCTACCCACGGCGTCGCCAATGGCACGCGCGTCGGCAGTTGACGTTGAAGTCGGAGATACGACGAGAATGAAGCCGCCGTTTCCATCACTGACCAACGCAAGGCCATCCGTCGCACTACCCAACACTTCCAATTCAAGCTGAGCGTCGCCCGATTGGGCCGTTACGATGGGTATTCTTTGCTCTTCGCCAATAGTAGTAGCATTCAACAATGTCACCTGCACCTTGCCAGTGCCATTCAGTATTTGTGCATTAATGGCATCTGCCGTGCCGGCCGCCGCGTCAACTTCGACTTGTATGGTGCCGCCGTTCAAATTGAGTGTGCCCGCTTCCAGCACATCAGTTGAGGCGTTGACCATGTTCAACGTTCCCGCCAAATTAAACGTGGACGAAGACGACGTTGATGGAGAAATTACTGTTGTCCCTCCAGATAAACTCAAGGACGCGCCGCTTTGAACGTTGAGTTCGTTAATTGTATGGTTTCCGACGGCGAATTGTACCGAGCCACCATTGTCCACGTTGAACTGATTCCAATCCGTGAAAACATGCGGCGGATTGAGCTTGGCACCAAGAATGTTAAGCGTGTTGTTTCCAGCGCCACCCGAGATGCGCGAATTAAACTTACCAAGCACTCCTCCTGTGAAGGTGAGCTCGTCATCACCCCCTGCGAGATCGATGTCTCCATTAATTGTGCCGCCCGCAATTGTAACCTTGTCGGCCGATTCACTCAGTGAAATGTTTCCGGTGACGATGGAATTCTCTGAGATCGATAACGTTGTCGCTCCTTGTGCACTGATCGCGCCTATCGTACCGCCCGTCAGATCTATCGTCGTTCCCGACGAACTGCGCGCCACGATCTCCCGCACCTCGCCACCGGAGATATCGATTGTCGATCTCGCGCTGGATGACGTCCAAACGTCGCCTTCAATCAAACCGTTGTCGCGCAGAGTGAAGCTTGTCGTGTTAATAACGTTTGAGAGAATCCGACCATCGTCTGTCACTATGACTGTTGCCGCGTCGACGACTCCACCTATTGTGCCCTTATCGGTAACTGAAACCGTCCTCGCCGTGACGCCTCCACCTATTCTACCCTCCGTACCGGCAACAATTACTTCGTCGTCCCGGTTCTTGTCCAGGAAGACACTTCCTGTAATCTCGCCCTGCTCGTTAACCGTCACCAATACTGAGTCCGGAGCGATAGGATCCTCGGGTCTAAGGCTGCCGGGCAATGTGAAAGTGACCGGCTCTAGCCCAACAAAGTTATTTATGATGGGGATCCCGCTTACTTGACCGGGACTTGTTCCAACATTTCCGCCTGGAGAGGAGGGATCGTTGAATCCATTATTGGACTCAAGGCGGTCGAACCTTTTAACATTACCAGTTATCGTGCCGTCGCCGGTGACCAAAATTTCTGCTGCCTCGACATTGCCGTCGATTTCGCCATTTCCATCGACAGTAATCGTTCTGGAAGCGAGGGCATTGCCGTCCAGCCTCCCCCCAGGGCCGCCAACTGTGATGCTCTGCACGGCAACATCGCCCAAAACGCCATTTCTTTCAGCATCATTATTGATCGACACGTTTCCGGAAAATTCGCCGTCAACAACATCACCCCTAATGGCGGTTCGGCGTCTAAAAGACTCCAATCTCCTCAACACCGACCCATCATAATAGTAACCGTAGACTCTAGGACCAACAACAAAGCCTCCGCCGTTGATTTCGATACTATCTCCTTGACCCAACAACACCCCAGCATTGCCGTTCAATATCTCGTCGAAATCAGCGTTTCTTCCAATCTCACCATCAGTACCAACCACAATCGTTTGCTGCTGTGCGGGATTGTCTGCACAATTCACTGCAGCCAATCTACTAAACTCCCCAGAGCCGCCATTCTGGCCGGAAATCACGACGCCGAATCCTGTCGCCCCGCGAACATCACACGCGGCAACGACAGCGTCGGGGCTGCTTAATAATGAAGAGAAAGCAGCAAGAAATGAAAGCGCAGCCACACGGCCGCGGCGAGGCAAAACACGCCACATAATATACACCTCAACGCATTACAAACGCATAACAAGCATCGCGCCTCCATCCGGAGCCGCCGCCCTCCCCGAAAACTTGTTGATGGGCGAGACAAAAAGTTAACGGCCGTCCTCAAGTCCGTCCATAAATTTTAATCTGTGCACAAAGCACAAGCTGCGATGCGTTGCCATCTGGCAACAATTGATAGTTGACAAATCCGTCGGTCAACTCCTTGACCAACAGCGCAGTCCTGGTCCAGGTTGTGTGACATGATTGCAAATAAATGATATCTCTAAATCTCGAGTCGAGTATCCGGATTATGTTCCAAGGCAATGAATTCAAAGACGTAATATCCAGTCGCGATACACCCGTTGATTTCTTAAGTTCTCCAAATTGGCTGCTTTATGCATCGTCGACACCGACGAGCAAATCTTGCAAACTCGCCAGAACCCGAAATAGGCATTCACTGCTTGCCATGGTGTACCTGATCCCCGTCTTCCTATTCGCCGGGCCGACGTTTGCGGAAACAAAATCTCGATTGAAAAGCTTGGCGTCTGGTCAGAGCCCTGTTGCTAAAAATGCAAAAAAGATTCCTTGGCAACTGAGCTGTGCCTCGGTCAAGGGCAAGCAGGTATGTCGAGCACTTTATCGCGTAACGGTTCCTAAAACACGGCGACTCGTGCTTTCCGCAACGGTACAAACAATTGCCAAGTCAAAGAAGACTTCACTGCTCCTGAAGCTCCCGCATGGGATTTTTCTGCCCGCAGGCATCGAGCTCACTATCGATAAATCTAGAGTGCGAAAAGAAATGATCCAGACGTGCGATACACGAGGATGCTACGCAGGGCTCGAAATGGATCGGACTTTCACCAAAGACATGCGAACGGGTCGTACAATGGCAGTAAGCTTCAAGAGCCTTACGAAGAAGCGCCTCACCGTGCAGATTTCATTGAGCGGATTTGACGAAGCTTACAAGAAAATTTTCTAAGCCGTACCGCGGACGGCCGAGCAATAGAACATTCCCAAAGCCCTGGCTCAGGTTGTGACAACCATGTCATGAAACAAGCCGCTCTCAGAAACTGATCCCGCCCGCGCCGACGCCAACAGAGATGTTGCTGGACGCGCCCGAGTTTCGTTGCGCGCGACGTGGCTTTGAAGAGGCAGCAGAGTTGCGCGTGCGCTCTCGCCGACGCGTTGTACGCCGCTGCCTAGGTAACGTCCGGCGGGGCGCCCATGAACGGTTCGCAGGGCGCGTCGCGTTAGGGATCGTGGCAATGGCCGTCACAGGGCAAACAGCTTCGTTCGTCTGGCGCAATTGCTTCATGAGGTTGAGAGAAATCCGGTCCATGTCACTGCGCGTTACACCCGCCAAGTCGCGGCGGATCGTACGAAAATACAAACCCAGTGCCTGCCGGGATCTGCGCCCCCAAAGCCCATCGACCTTACCCGCATAGCACTGCAATCGCTTCAATTCTGCCTGGACGACTGCCGCACTGTCACGCGATTGAGCAAGATCAATCGTTGCGCCACCGTTATAATCGGGTTGCTGAAGCCGGTGAGGTCGCTCCTGCTTGACGCCTGGTCTTAACGGCGGAACGAAATGAAAAGGTCGAACCAATGACGACTCGTTCCAAGGCAACTGAAAACCGGTGCTCGACTTCGATCCTCTAAGCAGGGATGTCGACTTATAGACATCGGCCCGCACCAAACGAAACATCTCCGAAACCTGCAAACCGGGACGCTGAATATGTTTGAGGAGTGCTCGTGTAAAGGCACTGTTTCGGCTGCCGTCCAATTGATCCATGGCAACCTGCCCGGTCGCTGTCGCATAGCCAATGAAGGTTCCCGGCTCATTGGAATTGATCCGACCAAACCCATTGGCATAACCCAGATTGGTTCGGCGGTTGATCGTTCTAGCCAGCATCGAACGCGTGGCAGTCGTTGATTTTCCGCTGGCCAAACGCGTAGGACGTGACTGTGATCGTAGCAATGAGGGATCTTGGCGGCAAGCATCTAAGAACAGAATGCGGGCGGAGAACGCATTATTGAGTTTTGCGAGTGCTTCGGTCACGTCGAACGCGTTCTCAAGTTCGCCGGTGAATTCGTTCCAATAAACGTCTACTGGTGCGAGAATGTTTCTTCCTCGATGTTGGTAGCCGTGCCCTGCATAGAAAACAAATGCCACGTCATCTGACGTCGCGCCGTCTACAAACTCGTCGATGGCGCGCACTACGTCGTCACGTTTGGCGTCTATGACCAACGTCGTTTTGAACCCGATCTCAATGAGCTTCGCATTGATGTCATTGGCGTCGTTAACTGGGTTTTTGAGCGGTTCAATTTTTTCGTATCTTGAGTTGCCAATGACCAGCGCTTTTCTCGTGCCGTGATCCTGGGCGTGAACCCGGCCTGATTCAAAAACCAGGGACAACGGCAGCGACGTCGCAACGGTCAGAATCAGGATGACAAACATGGAAAAAATGCGATTGAGCAAATGAGGCATATCAAGCAATTCCAAAAAAAGCAGTCTGACTAGTTCTTGGTAGATTGTTCTCTATTCTGTGGCTTGCTGCGTCTGACAACCTTTATCAATCGCGCCACTCGAAGTCCGATGAGATCACTGCCCTTGTTTTCATCGATGTTGCCGCGCCGCGCCGATCGGGCGGATTCCAGATCATTGAACCAAGAACCGCCGCGTAAAACTCGCTTCGAACAGTCCCCGGTGAGAGCTGATGAGCCGTCCTTCGGTGCCCCGTTGTAGTTGGCATTCCAGCAGTCTTCCGTCCATTCCCAAACATTCCCATGCATATCATAGAGCCCCCATGGATTCCTTTCGAAAGAGCCAATGGGTACCGGTTGGCCAGCACTACCAGGCCCGGCAATGGAAATCTGCGCCATCTGTTTAGACAGTGTTTCGCCAAACGCATACCGGGTCGTTGTGCCGGCGCGGGCCGCGTATTCCCATTCTGCTTCACTCAGCAAACGGTAGGTGTAGCCGGTGTGATGACTAAGCCAGGCCACGTAGGTTTGCGCTTCCTTCCAAGACAAACCCGTTACCGGAAACCATCCAGAACCCTCGTTCCGTTTTGCGCCACCCATCATGCCTGAGCGAACCGGTTTGCATTTCCCGTCAAACACACAGACGCTCCACTCAGACCGCGTTACTTCATAGGCTCCAACGGCAATGGATTGGTCGATCTTCACTTGATGCATGGGGTGTTCTTCAACGCGTTTTACATTTCGCGATCCCATCTGAAATCGACCGGCCGGTAACACCGTCATTGCCGGGCAATTCTTGCAGTCGCGAAACAGGCGCCCAGATCCAGGTTTGACGCATACGAGTTGGCGGGATCCATGTTGGAACGCCACGCCATCACACGCCGGAGCCGATGAGACCTGCGCGGCGAAACTTGGAATCGCGCTTGAGGCTACTTCCGTCCCTTTTGCTTCTAGTTCTGTGATCCGCGCACGAGCAAGGCTGCTGAATACACTACCCTGAAAACGACGTTCAAACGCCTTCAATACTGAAATGCTCGTTGTATTTTGAGTTACAGACCACGCCTCAGCGGCCTGACTAAGCGGCGATTTCGGCTCATTCTGCTGTCGATCGCCAACAGAACGCCGCCCAGCTAGATAGGTCGGCGACAGGTATCCAAAATCCAACCATGGCTCTTGCCTCATTTGCTCATAAATTCGAACTTGCACGTTGCGAAACATGCTAACGGCTTCGACACCAGGCTTGACTAGTTCTTCGGCCAGAGCTCGGGCATAAGGACCCGCCCCTACACCAACGTCAGAAGCCGTCTCCCCCTCAGCCGTAGCGTAGGCCACTAGCATGCCAGCAACCTTGCGTATGGGCACAAAGCCCTTGGTCGAAACGGCCGCCTTCACGCCGACTTTTCGCACCTTCAAGTCATTGCGGCAGGCGTCAAAAACCACGAAATGTACGGCGTTCTGTGCTCTTTGCTTGAGTTGACGAGTTAATATTGAGAGTTGAAGCGAACGATCCCAGAGGTCGCTGTCCAATGAGGAGCGAACGTCTACCGGAATTAGATAGTTTGTCCGCGTATCCACGTCTTGCGCGCCGTGACCTGAATAGTAGAAAAAGCTAATAGCACCAGCGCCTGCACGACGAACACGCCGCGTGTGAACACTCAGTGCAGTGTATAGCATGCCAAGCGTGGCGTTCTCGACGAGCTGGACATTAAAACCAAGCCGGCGCAAAGCATTACCAACGATCTTGACGTCGTTGCCCGGATTAGTAAGTGGCCCGACTTCCTGATGATATGCCGAATTCCCGACGAGAAGAGCAAAGCGCTTACCTTCTCCGGCACGCGCGTCGCTGAGCATGAGAATAAACAAAGGTAATAAAGCAAAATGCAACAGCATCAGTCCGCCCAATCGAGCAGTCGCAATCAATCCCCTAAGCATAACACCCATAGCCGCACGTGGGAACCAGCTAAGTGGAAGTCCGCTCATCATGGCGCTAAATTCTGGCGATCGCAGAGGCCAAGATGTCCCCGTTCTCGAAGATGACACGATCGGCCAAGGTATAGGGCAAAGGAAGCTGGTCTGTTCAATCCGGTCGCCGCAACACAAATCGACGAGATATTCGGGCGCATAGCTGGCGCGATATTTCCCAGTCTTGCAATGGACTGAGAATTGTCGACCCGAAAGCTCTTCGAGAACGAACATTGACAGTCGCTAGTTGCCGTATGGCGCAATCGAGAACTAGACAGGGCTCGTCTGCGATGCTGCCATCTGGGCGGGTCATGCTTTTAAGGGCAAAATGTTTCACCGTAGGCGGCGAAGCCTTCTACTAAGGGCTTCATTGCAATCCGAGCGTGGCGTATCGGCAGAGAGCCGGGTCGGGGTCAAAGCGAGCGTCGAAGATTCTGATGATGATCCGGAGAGGCATGTCCATCATACTTCGGATCTCGAACATGTTGCCAACTTCTTTGATGCTGCCACCGATAGTGTGCTCGAACGGCAGCTTTTTTGTCTTAACGACTGTCGCGCGAACCGTTGACGCTGCCTGGCGTTTGTCCGCTTTCGGGGCGGCAATCGAATTCGGCAGCTCCAGGGGTCTCGAAATGTTCTCCTGGCCGACGATGTCGCCTTTCTCTGCCGAGCAGTCATCAAAAAATCCATGCCACCCCATTAACCACACCCACCACATATCCCCACCCGCCACAACCTCCTGCATACTCGTCTCATC
>JAGDYV010000153.1:0-4171 GCA_049116495.1 Hyphomicrobiaceae bacterium
CATCAAACAGCATGATGCGTGGGTTCATGCACAGCGCCCGCGCAATCGCCACGCGTTGTTGCTGCCCGCCGGACAACTGTCCGGGGTACTTCGACGCTTGCTCGGGGATTTTAACGCGGTCGAGGTATTCCATGGCCGTGCGTTCGGCCTCGGCCCGCGGCACCTTGCGCACCCATTGCGGCGCGATACACAGATTATCCAGCACGTTCAGATGTGGGAACAGATTGAAGCTCTGAAAAACCATGCCGACGTCAGATCGGATTTTGTCAATATTGCGTACGTCATTGGTCAGCTCGACGCCATCAACCGTAATTGTGCCTTGTTGATGCTCTTCGAGGCGATTGATACATCGGATCATCGTCGACTTGCCGGAACCCGAAGGACCGCAGATCACAATCCGTTCGCCGGTTGCGACGCTCAAATTGATATCGCGAAGCACATGAAACTCGCCATACCACTTGTTGACACCCTGCATTCCGATTGCAGGCGCAGCACTCGCGTCCTGTGGCGAACGCTCGACAGCCGCTTCAGCCATTTTACCTCCATAGTCTGCGCAGATCAGCTTACTGATTTCTTTGCGTTTCTCTGGTTAGGGAGAAAAAGCAGTTGCGCGCTGTGCCAGACTATGCCTCAGCGTTTGCACCCGTGCAACGCTCGGATCAGCATAAGCCTTATGCGGTTTGTACTTAGTTTAGGCATTAGTCGACAAAACTATGCCTAACTTAATTCCCCGTGTGTCAGTTTGAGACAGAGATTAATTATTCATTAAACAAAACGTTCGATCTTTAATCTGACGATACATTCCGTGATGAGACAATGTAGTTGCCCGAACGGGTTCGTACGTCGTGTCAGGAACCTGCCAAATGAATGAGCAATGATCGGGTATTGACAAAGCAAGCCATAATTTTGCTGTCGTTCGATGTGCTTTTAGTTGAGGGAGAGGAATGACAGGCCACGTCGCCCGAATGACCGGGCAAAGTTATTTGGATTGTACCATGACCGCTGTCTCCCATTGTCGTGCCGACCGCGTCATTTGCGTCGCGGTGTTGCTGCTCGGCGCGCTTCTCTGCGTGCCTGCCTCGTTTGCCGCCTCAAATGATCATCGAGGCGCCCATGACGGTTCGCGCGTTACGCGGCTTTCTTTCACCGGCACCTACCGTTTCCGACCCGCATCGATCAGCGTGCAACGTAAGCGATCAACGACATCCGTTGGGACAAGCAAAACCATCGAAGATGCGGCTGCACCCGTGCGCTCAACGAGTTCCCCTGTGCAAGCCCCGCGCATTCCCGTGCAGCGGCCCTCAGCAAAGCCCGGACCAGCATCAACGGACGTCGCACGTCGACCGACGCCGCCGCTATCGCGCGCCACCCGTTCCGGCCTTGGCGTCGCGCCTGGTCGGGACATCAAGCACCCGCGCAGCAAAACGCAAACCAAGCCGCCGCTGCCTGCGCGCTACAAGCGACGTATCACTCGGAAAAACAAGCGCAAAACCCGCACAACGGCCCGCGTAACCAAACCCAAATTAAAACCAACTGCAACCAAGAAACCCGTTCCACAGCCTCCAAGCATCTTCGATGAACCACCGGCTTGGGCCAAGGACACACTCTTCAACCCGAACTAACAAGGACCATCGCCATAACACCTTACCGCTTGAGCAGCTCTAGCCCTGCCAAGCGGTTGCGATCATTGCCGCCGCCTTTTCCGCAATCATCAAGGTCGGCGAATTGGTGTTGCCTGATGTGATTGTCGGCATGATCGACGCGTCGGCAACGCGCAGCCCTTCGACGCCAATGACCTTCAACTCCGGGTCGACAACCGCGCCTTCGTCACTGCCCATGCGGCAGGTGCCGACCGGATGGAAGATCGTCGTGCCGATATCGCCAGCCGCCTTGGCCAGGTCTTCATCGCTGACCACCTCAGGACCCGGCCGGAATTCTTGCGGATTATATTTCTGCAAGGCCGGCTGAGTAACGATCCGACGCGTCAGCTTGATCGCGTCAGCCGCGACCTGCCGGTCCTCGTGCTCTGATAAATAGTTGGGTCGAATTTCCGGATGGACCTTGGGGTCAGGCGACGTAATCCGCACGTAACCGCGGCTCACCGGCCGCAAGTTGCACACACTCGCAGTAAACGCCGGGAACGGATCGAGCGGCTCCCCGAACTTGTCGAGCGACAGCGGCTGAATGTGATACTGCAGGTTCGCCGTTTCGCGATCGGCGTCTGATTTGGCAAAGGTGCCGAGTTGCGACGGTGCCATCGACATCGGACCACTGCGCCGCAACCCGTATTCCATGGCGATCTTGGCCTTGTGCCACAGCGTTTGCGAGGTCTCGTTCAGCGTTTTGACGCCGCTCACTTTGTACGCGCAGCGCAATTGCAGATGATCCTGCAGATTGGCGCCAACACTGCTCGATTCCCGACGCACTTCAATCCCATGCCCCT
This sequence comes from Hyphomicrobiaceae bacterium, assembly GCA_049116495.1. Lineage (GTDB taxonomy): Bacteria > Pseudomonadota > Alphaproteobacteria > Rhizobiales > Hyphomicrobiaceae > CAJQQK01. The sequence goes on from JAGDYV010000153.1 coordinate 2,444, forward strand.
GCAGTAGCGCACCCGGCCCAATCCCCGACAACTGCATGATCTGCGGCGAACCGATCGCGCCGGCACATAAGATCACCTCACGCTTGGCCCCGAGCTGCATCACCGTGCCATTGCGGCGCAGCTCAATACCCGAAACGCGGGACTTATCGAACAGCAACCGCTCCACCATCGCATGCGTGACAATCGACAGGTTCTTACGATCCAGCGCCGGTTTCAAAAACGCTTTGCCCGTATTCCAGCGCACACCCGTTTTCTGGTTGACCTGAAAATAACTCGATCCTTCATTGTCACCACGGTTGAAATCGTTGATGCGCGGAATTCCGGCTTGCTCCGCGGCATCTGCCCAGGCCTCAAGGATCTGCCACTTCACGCGGGCATTCTCCACGCGCCACTCGCCGCCGCGCTGGTGCAAACCATCGAACGACTCGGGATCCATTGCGAGTTGGTCTTCATGGCGGAGAAAATGCGGCAGCACATCATCCCACGCCCAACCAGGGTTGCCGTACTGGCGCCACAGATCATAGTCGCGCGCCTGCCCACGCATATAGATCATACCATTGATCGACGAGCAGCCGCCGATCACCTTGCCGCGCGGATAATTGAGACTGCGACCGTTGAGCCCTTCCTCCGGCGCCGTTTTGTATCCCCAGTCGACGCGCGGATTGCCATGGCAGTAAAGGTAGCCGACAGGAATGTGCACCCAGATATAATTGTCGCGCCCACCGGCTTCGAGCAGGGCCACGCTGACATCCGGGTCCTCGGACAGGCGATTGGCAAGCAGACAACCCGCCGTCCCTGCACCGACGACAATGTAGTCATAGTCCGCCAGTGTATCGCTACGCATAGGCCGTCCCCGCTTAACCACTGTCGATGCCAACTGTCACCTAGTGTACGTCGGTCGCAGTCATTCTCGTCAATGATTAATCAGGAGCGCGCGTCCCATGCAACCAATTCGCGGATTTCGCGTTTCGGACGAACGATCACCTCCGTTCACGTTGCCTCTTGGCCGAAGGGTCTGTCACCATCAAGCAACTTGGCCAACATGACCACGACGCCCCCGTTGCGCGGCGCGCGCGCCACCTCGTGAAATCCGAGCCGGGTATAGAACCCGACGTTGCGCATGCCATCCCCGGTAACGATGTGCATACCCCCGACCCGCTTTGCCGATGCGTGCGCACCAAACCGCTCGATCAGCCGCCCCCCGATCCCGAAGCTGCGAAATCGCTCATCGACATTGATGTGCAGGTGCGCCGGATACTGCGCTGTCGCGGCCGCGAAATCCTGAAAATAGGTGAGTTCGCGAAAGGCCGCGCGCGGCGCCGGGTCGATCAGGCTGCCAACCAGATAGCCGCATACTTCATCGTCGACGATTGCCGCAAATGCCTCGGTCGGCTCTTGCGCCAAATAGCGGCCCAGCCACAACCAGCGAAACGCCTCACGATGGGCCGCATCACGAAACGACTGCACACTGCTTGCCGCAAAGAAAATTCGATCAAACGCACGATCAACGTCAACGCGTTGCCGCTCATCGAGGGTCGCATAGGCGACGATCGAAACACCTTCGTCAGCGATGCCAAGCATCCCTGCTGCCATGCGTCATCCTACCCTGCTTGCTCAAACCCTCAGAACATCTCGCGGTACCAGCCAACGCGGTCGGCGCTGCCACACGGGTGGCGGCCGATCATCGCGTCGACGTCGATACCTTCGCAGCCAGCGCCGCTGCCGCCA
>JAGDYV010000154.1:0-23183 GCA_049116495.1 Hyphomicrobiaceae bacterium
GAATCCTGTCGGGTGCGCCAATAAGACTTATACTGATTTTTCCCGAAATCGCGCTTCTGCTCAAGCTTGTTTATGCCAAGCCGTTGACCGGCGAGCACGCTTAATACGTTGGTTTTCTTGCAGTGCATGCAGATGCGCCCGCATGTGCTGACCAGGAATTGCGGTCATGGAACGGAAAGTCAATCTCGGGCAGACCTTGGCAGGCGCTCTAACGGCCCTGCATTATCGACCGCAGTTCCTCCGATGAAATATGTTCGGCCTGCCTGTCGATGATGAACGGCAGATAGAAGCCTTCAACCCGCAGGCTGGTCCACGGCGCGTTCACTTGGTGGCGAAGAGTGCTGAACTTGCCTTCATGGAACGACGCGCCTTTGGCCCGATCACGGTGGAACGCGTGACGCGAACCGAACGGGACGGCCGTCGTCACGGTGACCGTATCGTCTTGACGCCGCATCGATGTGACGTAGCACGACGCGTAGACATGTATCGCCGCCATGACGACCGAGCTTGCCAATGCGAGAACTGCTGCCCCCAACTCAAGCGCTGTGCTCATCGCATGGGAGGCAATCGCGGCGAGGGTTAGGAGGCCACCGCCCATCACAACCCAATAGACGAGACGTACTTTCAAGGCCTGGGCGCGGTTCTCGACGATTGAACCTGCAGCTGCGCCGTCAGCGATCTTGGCGCTATCCTCCACAATCGGCAAGTTCAGTTGACCGGCAAACTTGGCAACCGTTTTTCCACCCAGTCGCTTCTTTTGGCGGAATATCACAGGAACCGTGCGAGCCGGGTTCGGGTGCACCAGCACAACGCTGGCGACGGCGACGTTTTCCTCATCAACCTTTCGCATGCCGAGGTCATGCAGCGCCACGCCGGAAAAACCCGCAAGCGGTTCCGACCATTTTTCACAAACCCCCAGCCGGCAATCAACGACGCTTACCTGATCCTCGGCGATGGTTATGTCGACCGTGCGGAAATGGGCCAAGATCTCGGGTCCGAAATGGAAGAAGGCAGCCCAGATGCAATAGCCGGCGATGAGCAGGTTTCGGGACCACAACCAAAAGGTCGGTGCCGGAAACTGTTCGGCCATGATTTCCAGGATCATGGTAATGAAAACGGGACCCAATACGATCCACATCAGCGAGAGGCCGATGACAACGACGGCCTCCCCTCTGTCGGTTCGAAGCCTGTAGTTGACCGGTCGTTGCGATAGGTCAGTTTCCAGCGGAAACTCCGATGGGAGATTTGTAAACAGGATCATGGGCGGCACAATCGGAGCGGGCTGGATAACTGGCTTGCTAGGATCATCGCAAGCGGCTGCTGATTTTGAGACCTTGGGTTCAAGATGAACATGCGAAACTCCGATGCCGCCCGAAAACCCGGCATCGATATCGAAGGTTACAACATCTTCAGCAGCAGACAACTGCGGCGCGCGGCGCCGGTATGACGACGTCGAAGTCAATAGCGCTTGGCTTCAGTTGTCCTGATGTGTGATCAATCTTCCCGCCACGCACGGCTCATGCTGTCCAGCAGTGGGCGCATCAGGTAGGCAACCGCCGTTCGGCTGCCGGTCTTGATCATGATGTCTGCTGGCATGCCTGGCACGAGTTCGACATCGGCCAACTGGTTTACCTCTTTGAGGTTGACCGCGACATGCACGGCAAAATACTGATCTCCGGCGCGATTGTCAGTCAGGCTGTCAGCAGACACGTAAATGACCTTGCCTTTGAGTGTTGGCGTCGTGCGTTGATTCAAACCGTTCAGGCGGACTTCGGTAATCTGGCCAACCCCGACGCCATCAACATCTTGCGGCTTGAGGCGCGCTTCGACGATCAGGCGGTCTTGCAGCGGGACGATCTCCATCAGCGTATCACCCGGCCGCACGACACCTCCGACAGTGCTGACACGGCTCTCAACAACGGTCCCTTTCGCCGGAGCGCGCACCTTCAGCCGTCCCAGTCGGGTTTCGGCATCCAGATATTTTTCCTTGAGGTCAAACAACTGGTGCTCAATCTTACGCAACTCGGCGACGTACTCTCTTTTGCGCTTGGCCTCCAGCTGCAGGATTTCCAGCTCCGTCGCCCCGATCTCCTTTTGCGCGCCGGCAATGCGATTGATCAGCCGCCCCAGCCTGCCTTTCAGCTGGACATTCTCGCGCAGCGTTTTCAACATTCGATGACGCGTCGAATAACCTTTGTCGGACAGCTCCCGCAGGACCGCCAGTTCCTTGGATGCAATTTCCATTTGCTCGACAATCGCATTGCGCTCAGCTTCGAGCCCGAGGATTTGATCCTTGGATTGCGCAATGCGCTGGCGCAGGACACGAACCTGGCCTTCCTGCTCGTTGGCCAGCGCGGTCAAGAGTGTGGTCTGCGCGACCACCATGGCCTTCAGTTCGGTGTCTGTCGAAGCTGCTGCCGTCATGAACTTCGGCAATGTAATGACCTTGGACCCTGCCAGCGCCGCACGAAGACGTGCCAGCGAAACAACTGCATCGAAGTAGGCAATGCGTGCGATCGCGTGGCTTGATCTGACACGCTGGCCATCCAGCTCGACGAGCACATCTCCTTGACGGACGACCGCTCCGTCGCGGACGTGAATGGTCTGGATCGTCCCGCCTTCTGCGTGCTGCACCTGTCGTCGTTTGGAGCTGGAAATGAACTTTCCACTGGCAACTGCGGCACTGGCAATCGGCGCGGTCGAACCCCAGACACCCAGTCCGCCAATGGCCACAGCCATAGCTGCAAGCCCCAGCAATATCGTGCCGCTTTTTCCGCGTGGTGGCAACGGATGCGATTGTGCGGCCACGCGTTGAGCCGCAACTGTTTTCTGCTCAGACCGCTTCATGCAACTCCCCTTTCGAGGCATGGGAAGAAGAATCAGCAACGCGAGGTGCCGGCTTGAGGGCCGGTGCGATCGCCTGGCGCAAATCGGAAAGCACGGCCTCTCGCTTGCCAAACAGGTCGATCATGCCGCCGCGCAGAACCAGAAGCTTGTCCGCATCTGCGAGCAGGGAAGCCTTGTGTGCGACGACGATGACCGTGCGCCCTTCCGCTTTCAATCGCGAAAGTGTGCTCTTGAGTGCGGCTTCACCTTCAGCATCAAGGTTTGCGTTGGGTTCATCAAGAACAATGATGCGTGCCCGGCCATAGACGGCCTGCGCGAGCCCGATGCGTTGACGTTGTCCTCCCGACAGTTGGTGCGCACCATCTTTGATCATCGTGTCATAACCGTTCGGCAACGTCAGGATCAACTCGTGGGCATCGGCCATCATGGCCGCATCAACAATGGCCTCTGAATCGTGCCGCCCGAAGCGTGCGATGTTCTCTGCAACTGTGCCGGAGTTCAGTTCGACCGTCTGTGGCAGATAGCCGACGAACGGGCCCAACTGCTCCTTTGGCCAATCCTTGAGATCGGCGCCATCCAGACGCACTTTGCCAATCGTCGGCGTCCCTGCGCCAGCGATCAAGCGAGCGAGGGAGGATTTGCCGGCGGCGCTTGGGCCAATCAATCCGACCAGTTCGCCGGCTTTCACCTCGAACGTGATGCCTTGCAGAATGGGCGCCTCACAATCTGCGTGCCGCAACCCGACATTCTCCACCGAGATATGCCCTTGCGGTTCTGGCAGTTGAGTTGTCGTGCGGTCGTTTGCTTGCGCATGGGCCGGGGCCAGGACCGTCTTCAAACGTCCCAGAGCGCTGCGCGCTTCCAGATAGCTTCGCCACTGGGCAATCGCTGATTCGACGGGGGCCAGCGCACGCCCCATAATGATCGACGCCGCGACCATCGCCCCGGCAGACATGGACTGCTGCAGCGCCAACCATGCGCCCGTGCCCAGAATGGCAATCTGCAAACCAGCCCGCAGCGCTTTGGCAAAGGCTTGCAGCCCGCCCATGCGATCGCTTGCGCGTGCCTGCCATGCGACACCGGTCTCATGGTGAACGGACCAACGCTCCGCCAATGACGGAAGCATCCCCATGGCGCGGATCGAATCGGAATTACGGGAAAACTCATCGACAAGTTGGCTTGACGAACGGATCTCTGCGCCGGCGTTCGACAGTGTTTTTCGCGTGGTCAGATCCCCGAGCACGGTCAGCAAGAAAATAGCGATGGCCCCGCCAAGGGCAATGCTTCCGAGCAGTGGATGAAACAGAAAAATGATGGCGAGGTAGATGGGCACCCAAGGCGCATCGAAAAAGGCGAGAACTCCGGCTCCGGTCATAAAGGACCGGACTTTGTCGAAGTCACGTAGAGGCTGGCTCGCAGCTTCAGGGTTGCCGGGATATGCAGCGTGACGCTTGTCGTCAAATGCCCGGAGGAACAGAACGTCGCTCAGGCGCGCATCAAGGTCGGAACTGATGCGAACGAGCAATCTGGATCGCATCGCATCAACGGTCGCGCCAAGCAGCAGCAAGAACACCGCCACCAGTGTGAGCATGAGCAGGGTGTCGTAGCTTTGCGATGTCAGGACCCGGTCGTACACCTGCATCATGTAGAGAGGCGCGACGAGCATGGTCAGGTTGACAAAGAAGCTGAACAGGGCAACGACGGCAAACGCCGGTCGCAGCGTCCCAAGCGCGTCATTCCAGAGGTTGCGGGGCACGCGTTGCAATTTGGCACGCTCCAGTGAGACTGATGATACCAAACCCAGCAATTTCCGTGCCGGAGTTTGGTATCGTTATCTCAGGTATTTCTCCCGACGTGTATCAGCCGGTCAGTGCGTCATCATCGTTGAAGACGAAGTTTGACTCGGACAGTTCACGCACCTTGACGCCAATCAAGGTGACCTGATCGTTGGTGTCTTCGTTCAGCGTGATACGGACACCTTTTTCTGACTGTTCAGCCAGATCTCTGACCTCCCACATGGAGCGCACGTCATAGTCCGAAATATCCAGCGTGTCCTTGCGGACATCGAAATCGAGGACTTTGTCGCGGCCCGATCCCTGTTCGAAGACAAACATGTCGCGACCGCGGCCGCCGGAGAGTTGGTCGTTGCCGCCTTCGCCGACAATAAGATCGTCACCTTTACCGCCCCAGACTTTATCGTTGTCAGCACCGGCATAGATGTCGTCGTCACCGTCCTTGCCTTTCAGCACATCCTTACCGGCAAATCCGATCATCAAATCATGATTATCGCTTCCGACAAGATTGTTGTCATCATCGTCACCGCCGACGCGGGCATGCGCAATGAAGGCATCGTCCTGCAGGTATTCAATGTCCGTGTTGCGCTTGATAATGTCGGAAAATGACGTGTCCTTGATCTCGGCCAGCAATTCCGGAAAGTCGTTGAGGCGCTCTTCGAAATAGTAGCTGTCGCCATCGCGCAGGCGCATAAATTGATCGAGCACGATGTGCTGGAATGTCTCTCCCAGTTGGGAACCGTGCACCGGTTGCTCGAGCAGCCCGCCAATCCACAAGTCAACGTCGTCGACGCTATCGTAATGCTGGCGCAGGGCGGTCGCCAGATTGGCGTCCTGGGTGAGGTCGGAGAAGTCGTCGTAACGCTCGTAGCCCAGGGCGTCCCGAACCTCGTTGAGCGTACCCAATCCGTGATCAAGTCCGCGGAGGTTGTTGAGCACGGAAAGATCGCGCACCTGGATGCCGTCCGGGCCGGGAAACAGCAAGCTGCGGACGTCTTCCACCAGATGGTGATCAAGTTCCTGCGCCGATTGCGCCGCGAGCCCGCGAACCAAAGTATCGACAGAGCCAGCGTCTTTCAGGACAGCGGCATTGAAGAACATTCGCGCAAGTTGCAAATCACCGGCATTGTCTCCGTTTTCATCCATGCGTTTGATATCGGATGAAAGAAGGCTATGGCCAAATCGGAATGCCGCCGAGGCAAACTCGTGAGAAATCGACGGGTCCATATGCGGATCGTATCCCCAATAATCGGGAATATTATTCTCTCCCACCAAAAGCGGCAGCCATTCATCGAAAGTGATGTGCTGTATCAGAGATTCTACCGTTATTTTAGCGGCATTAAAAACATCGTCCTCGCTCCAATCTGGGTGCTTTGATTTTAAAACCTCAGCCAAACGGTTATGTTCTTTGGCCCAGATGGTGTGTACGGCAGTCAAGGCGCTGTTTTCGCCGGCTCGAATGTCACCCGCCTCGAATTGGCCGTGCGGTCCGGCTCCCAGGGGCAACAGATCCGCGTTGCCAGACATTTTCATCAACCACGGACTGTCGCTATCGCGCAAATCAGCCATCGTCGCATCAGTGGAGCCGTATACATTGCTGGCGTCGACAAAGCTGGTTATCGCGTTCGCATGCTCCCGCGGGTTTGTCTCGCTGGAGCCGGTTCCACCGTAGGGCGCCGAACGGTCAATCCCAAGCGTTTTTCCCTGAAAGACATACAGATCATCATTCGGCGCGACAACGTGCGGCCCTTCTTCTGTTCCTTCCAGAGCGATGTCAATGTCGTGGTCGATGAATTGTCCAAAGAACGTGAAAAGGTCGCTGACTTCAGCCGAATTCGGAATGCTGCCATCTTGCTTGATCACGTCATTCGACAGTGCGCGGTAGTTCGCGCGCGGGGCTTCGGCTTCGCTGATGCCGTCCTGATACTGAGACGGCGTCAACCTGATGAACGCAGAGCCTGCTGCGCCCCAATCAGCGTGGAGGTCGTTATTGTCGCTGCCATCCATGCTGCGCTGCTTGAGTTCCGCGAGAACGGGGAGGGTAAACTCCACCGGGCCAGAACCCCAAGGATCTGAATCCAACCAGTCGCTGAAGCTATCGGGCACGTCAAAATGAGACGTCGGCTGCTGGATGCCGGAATAAAACGTCAGCTGATCGAGCGCGTCGGGCTCCAGCCCGGGATCTAGATTGCGGCGAACGACTTCGTCGTCCGGTGCATCTCGACGTGGCATAGACTCGTCATCGGAAGATTCACTTGTCCAATCCAGAAAAAAGCTGGCGAAAGCGTCGTCTTCGTACCATCCTTCTGTTTTTTTTCGGCTCATTTTACAATACCCCAAACTGTATAGTTGTGGGTCGAGCCTTGTTATTGGTTAATCGCAATAAAAACGCGAATAATCCAAAAATGATACAACGGTAGTTGGCTCAACCAAAACGGCACACGAATTTTCAATTGGCGAAATTCGAAGGAAATTATCGCCGTACGAATTTGGAGCGACATTCCCTAATAACAAGAATATCAATAATTTGTGATAATAAGAAAACCTGCCATCACTTAACGTTAAAAGGCACCGGTTTGGGCGGTGCTTTGTGTGAGGGGCGTTAAGCTATGTGCGTACGGTTTGTTTTTTGGTTTGGTCGGGCGTTGCGCATTCCATGCGATGGCACGTGGCCGTTTCCCACAGTCGTGGGACACCGGGTCACGAACCGACGTCGGCTTATAGGGAGTTGCCGAACTTTATGCAAAGGCGAGGCAAGTGTCATAATCACGCCCGACGAACTGCTCGCTCAGCGTTAGGTCGATCGATCAAAGTCTCGATTCAGGCTTGTCGGGCGAAGCACGTACTTTGATCGATCGATGAGTTTGATGTGGCTATTCAGGCTTGTTCAGATAAGGAATCGTCCCGGCCACGTCCGTGTCGTCGACGACGTTGAGGCGGCTCATGCTGCCAGCCTGCCGCGCTGATCCGTACGGTGCGTAGGCAGGGTCGGACGCGAACGCCTGGACAGCATCCATAGTCGGAAACTCGATCAGGGCAATCAATGTGGTGTCAAGCGGATCGCCCTCGACATTCGTGATGTTCGAAGTGCGAGTCAGATATTTGCCGCCGTGCTTGTGAACAATATCATGGACGTTGGCGGCGTAATCGGGAATCCAGCTGTCATCGGTGACTTTTACGTCGGCAATTACATAAACTGGCATAACTTGCTCCGTTGCTAAAAACAAAAACTGAAAAGCTCAGTGACTGGCGACGAGTGGCTCGAAGCCACATGCGCGTTCGTCAGGAACTGTCTCGGCCAGGTCGCTCTCTGGATGGCCGGCGACCCGGACGTGGCGCATGACCCTGGGTTCGGAATAGTCATAAGGGCATGCGCGATGAAGAATACACCGGTTGTCCCAAATCATCACATCGCCAGGCTGCCAGCGATGCGCGTAGGTCCGGCCCGGTTGCACGGCAAAGTCCAAAAGCTCATCAAGCAAAGCTTGGGCATCGTCGTCGTCCATGCCGGGTATGCGAAAGGCATGGCGTCCAACAAAGAGTGACTTCCGCCCGGTCGCCGGATGAACTTTCACGAGGGGCCTGACCGGCATGCCGTGCGTATGCAAACCGTAGGACTCGCCCGTTTTGAAGATAAAACCAGCCTTGGCCTGGCTGGCGTAGAGCGAGTGATAGGCGACCAGATCGGCGATTTTCTCCTTCATCCCCTTGTCCAGCTTGTCATAGGCGTCGCGCATATCAGCCAGCGCCGTCTCGCCACCCGTTCTCGGCACAACTTCGGCCGCGAGGATCGATGCTTTTGCTGCAAGCGGCATGTAGGAGCTATCAGTGTGCCAGCCTTCATTGCCGCGTAACGTCTGAAATCGTTTCTCCTGCTCCGTTAGAATATGTCCATCCGCGGCCTTGTTGCTGATCGCAGCGTGTTTCTGGCCCGGACGCAACACTTCGATTTCGCCGAAGCGCTCTCCGAAAGCAACATGCTCGTCGGTCGTGAGATGTTGAGCGGGAAAGACCAGCGCTGCATATTCGTGGAAAGCGGACTCGATCGCCTGCCAGTCGGCATCGCTCAAAGTGGCGATTCTGATATCTGTGACGACGGCACCAAAGCTGGCATTGAGGGGGGTAATCGTGGGGGCCATAGTTGTCCTCCATTCGACAATGTTGACGGACTGTCGGCGCAATAGTTTCGCCCAGTGCTGCAATCAGACTAATCTGGTGGTTCGTCTGCCACCAGACACCAGACGGATATTACAGCTGTGATCCGCGAATGCCCAGGTTCAATTGTCGGCCGGACTGGCTGAAGTTGCCGATGTAAATGATGGAAGGTTGATATGGATCTTGGATTGACGGGAAAGGTCGCGGTCGTGACCGGCGGCAGCAGGGGAATCGGTCTGGCGACTGCGGAAGCGCTTGCGCGTGAGGGCGCCAAAGTCGTGATTGCGGCTCGTCGGCAAGAGCACTTGGATGCCGCGGCCGAAAGATTGGGCGTCGATGCGATCAAGGTCGATGTCACTTGCATTGAGGATCTCGACCGGCTTGCTTCAGAAGTCATGGAGCGCCATGGCGGCGCCGACATACTGGTCAATAATGCCGGCACCGGAACGTACAAGCCATTTCTCGAAGTCAGCGATGAAGAGTTGCAGCACGGAATGGCGATAAACTTTTTCGCTCAATTCCGACTGACGCAACGCATTGCGCCAGGAATGATCGCACGTGGTGGCGGTGTGGTTATCAATATATCCGGTCGTACAGCCGTGCGGACAGCGTTTCCGCCGGGATCAACATGCACGGGGCCTGCAAAGGCGGCCGAGGTGCGCTTTTCAGCGGACCTAGCGGAAGAGCTGAAACCGCATAACATTCGCGTCGTTTGCATCGTTCCAGGTGTCGTCATGACGCCGGACCGTTTCGCGAAGTGGGAGCGCGAGGCACACGGCAGAGAGCTTGATGCAAGCGAGGCCGAAAGCATCCGCGACAAGCTCGAAAGCGCCAAGCTCCCGGATGGCGCGCGCTGGGGCACGCCGGAGCAATTGGCGGATGTGATCGTGTTCAGCGCGTCCGAACGCGCGAGCTACCTGAGCGGTGAGAGCATTATCGTGGATGGCTCGCCAGGTTCGTATTCCTATGTGCGCGCGTTGAATGAGGCGAAGAACTGAGGCCCCGGCCTGCCCTTCCTTTTGTCACGCCGGTCCGGCACGCGGTTACCAGGCATCGATCATCGGGCGTTTCTTGCCGTCTCTTGGCGCCGGCGGACGTATCGATGCCAACAGGTTTGCGAGCCAGAACCGTGTTTCCGCCGGATCGATCGTATCGTCGATCGGGAAGCTTTGCGAGCGCATCAGGGCCTTCCCGTCGAGGTAGGATTCTTCGACCATCTTGTCATAGAACGCACGCCGTTCTTCGGGATCATCAATGGCGGCCAACTCGGCGCGATAACCGAGCTTGACCTGGCCTTCGAGCCCCATTGGTCCAAACTCGCCTGTCGGCCACGATACCGTGTAGTACGGCGCCCGGAAATTGCCGCCTGCCATTGCAATCGCGCCCAAACCATAGGCCTTGCGCAAAACAACGGTGAAGAATGGGACTGTCAGGTTGTTGCTGGTAAGAAACATGCGAGCGGCATGGCGAACGAGGCCCGTCTTCTCCACCTCCGGTCCGACCATGATTCCCGGCGTATCGCAGAAATTGAGTATCGGGATGTCAAAGGCGTCACACAGCTGCATGAAGCGGGCACCTTTATCGGCCCCATCACTGTCGATTGCTCCACCGAGATGATTGGGATCATTGGCAACAACGCCGACGGCCCGTCCTTCGACGCGGATAAAGCTCGTGATGATTGTCCGGCCGAACGCCTGGCGCAGTTCGAGGAATGATCCTTCGTCGGCCAACGTCTTGATGACATTGCGAACCTCGTAGACGCGCAATCGGTTTTCAGGCACCAGCGTCCGCATAGTGCGTTGATCCGGTGCAGACCACTCGTCGACCTTGCCTTGAAAATAGCCAAGATATTTTTTGGCCACGGCAACGGCCTCGATCTCATCATCGACTGCAATATCGACGACACCGTTGGGGACCTGATCTGCCATTGAGCCGATGTCCTCAGGCGAAAATATGCCAAGACCACCACCTTCAATCATGGCCGGGCCACCCATGCCGATGTTGGCGTTGGCCGTCGCGATAATGACATCGCAACATCCGAGTAGCGCAGCATTGCCGGCAAAACATCGACCGGAAACGATTCCGACCATCGGCACCAGGCCGGACAACTTGCCGAAATGCTGAAACGTGTTCTGGCCGACAAAGCCGCCATAGTCGCTTTCGCCCGGGCGACCGCCACCGCCTTCGGCAAACAGGACCAATGGCATGCGGCCACGCTCCGCGACATCAAGCAGGCGGTCCGTCTTCCAATGGTTGTGGACGCCCTGTGTGCCGGCAAACACAGTATAGTCATAGGCCATCACCGCCGTTCGTGCGTCCGGATCACCAAACAAGTCGCCATTGACCTTGCCGACACCTGTGATCAGGCCGTCGGCGGGACTGCGCTTCATCAAATCGTCGAGCGTGCGCCGTTGTCGTTGTGCCGCCACCACTAGCGGCCCGTATTCAACGAAACTACCTGCTTCGACGAGGTCGTCGATGTTCTCCCACGTCGTGCGTTGGTTGGTCCTGCGGCGACGGGCGACCGCATCGGGGCGGTTGGCGTCGCGGGTCGCCGCGCGGCGCTCGAGGAGCTCGGCAAGGTCCGGTCGAATGAAATCGAGGTCCACCTGCTCAGTCGTCTCGTGCAGGTCGCCGGCGTCCTCACCTGGCTCCAGGGCCATAAGGAGCTGATCCTCCCAGATGGTGTCGCCGACATCGACCTGCACGGTCTGTACAACACCGCTGGCTTCAGCGATGACGACGTGTTCCATCTTCATGGCTGACATCACGGCGAGTTGTGTGCCGCGCCGCACTGCATCGCCTGCCGCGACCGATACAGTCACGATCGTGCCCTGCAACGGCGCGCGCACCCCGATCAGTCCGGCGGCAGGTTCATCGCTTGTGGAATGCTGCGGGACGTGCGTATCCGTGGCTCGAGCCGCCTGGCCGTACGCCAGCACGGCCAACGGGTCCGCGTCATCAAGCTTTGCGCCGGCAAGACCGGCGCGCCGTGAGGTGTCGTTTTCGCCAAGCAAGTGATCGAAGAACAGATGGGGGTGATCACCGTCCGCCAAGTCGCCCCCGGCTGAAAACAGGCCTTCGACAAATGTCGTGTCGAAATGGCCCTGGCGTACCGCTTCAAGCGATAGCAGAGATTGAAGGAATGCTACGTTTGTTGGCACGCCTGCGATTTTGAATTCACAAAGCGCGCGATACGCTTTTGTGATGGCATCACTGTAGCCATCCGTGGAACTGCCGGAATGTACGATCAGTTTTGCAAGCAGCGAGTCGAACGATGGGTTGGTTGTGTAGCCGGCATACCCATAAGAATCGACACGCACGCCACGCCCTGACGGCGGCTCGAAGGCTGCAAGCGTGCCGCCACCGGGCTTGGCGTCACCATCCGTCGTCATGGTTTCCATATTAATGCGTGCTTGAACAGCAAAGCCACGCGGCTTGAAGCGGTCACTATCCTTAAGGCCGAGGTCATTTAGAGACCGGCCGCGCGCGAGCAGAAGCTGCAGCTGGACAAGATCCAGGCCCGTGACTTCCTCGGTCACCGTATGCTCGACCTGGATGCGGGGATTGGCCTCGATGAAATAGTAGGAACCGGTTTGGGTATCGACCAGGAACTCAAATGTGCCGAGGCTCTGATAACTTGCCGCTGCTGCCAATCGAAGAGAGGCATCGAAAAGTTTTTGTCTGAGGGTGACGTCGATACCCGGTGCCGGCGCAATCTCTACGAGTTTCTGTCGGCGGCGCTGCAGCGAACAATCCCGCTCCCATAGATGAGCGACCTCCTGCCCATCGCCGATGATCTGAACCTCGATGTGCCGTGCTTGGCTGATCAGACGTTCGACGTATAGGTCGCCGTTGCCGAACCCGGCAAGCGCTTCCGAGTGGCAGCGTTGAAATGCGTCGTCAAGGTCGGCAAGTGCATGTACCGGGCGCATGCCGCGTCCGCCGCCGCCGGCGACAGCCTTGATCATGATCGCGGCGCCGGCATCCTGTGTCTCGAAGAAATCGCGAGCTTGCTCGACGGATGTCGGTGCCGAGGTGCCCGGTAGAGTGGGCACGTTGAGCTTCTTGGCGAGTGCCCGCGCGGCGTGCTTGTCACCAAATAGGGCCAAAGTTTCCGGCGCCGGACCAACGAATTGGATACCGGCCGCTTCGCACTGCCTGGCAAATTCAGCGTCTTCGGCCAGGAAGCCGTAACCGGGATGGACCAGCGTTGCGCCCGCCTCGCAAGCGGCAGCAACAATGGCGCCACGATCGAGATAAGCCGCAACACCTCGTCCAGGCAATTGGACCGCCACATCGGCCTTGCGTGTATGCAGGCTGGCAGAGTCATCTGCCGGATAAACCACCACAGTTTCGAGGCCGAGTTCGGATGCTGCCCGACAGATCCGAACGGCGATCTCACCGCGATTGGCAACCAGCAACTTACCTGTTGTCATCGATGTTGTTCTCCCGAAAGGCTGACCATCCCGATATCTTGTCAGATATCGATCTCATCGCCGTCGCAAGACCGGGTGCCGCATCGATCATGGGAGTGCTCGAATTGCCGCCGCCGAACCACCTCTGAATTTCACAACTTGGAAGCTGCTGGAATAGAGGGCAGATCCCTATGGTCGGAAGACAAGTTCGCGCTCGTAAACGGCCGCGGCGGCCAGATCAGTGCCCTTACGGCAGAAGTTGTCAGCAATTCGTATGGCTCGGCGCTGACGAGCGATCCAAGCGGTGGCCTACTGGCCGACAAAGTTCGGCGTGCGCTTTTCTTTGAAGGCCCGACGGCCCTCGCGATAGTCATCGCTATCGAAGCAACGCGCTACCGCGGCGTCGATCGCTGCAACATCGCGCCGTGCTGCCGGCTTGCAGAGTTCGCTAATGGCATGACGTGACGCTGCCACCGACAAGGGTGCGTTGGCGGCAATGGTTTCAGCAGTGTGGCGCACCGAAGCGTCAAGATCAGCTGCTGCAACGCAGCGGTTGATCAGTCCGATCCGTTCGGCTTCTTGCGCATCGAAAAACTCGGCCGTGTAAAGGATCATGCGCGCCCTTGCCGGCCCGACGAGAGCCATCAATTGCTCAACCGAGTCGGGACTGTAGGCAATGCCGAGCCGAGCGGCTGGGATACCAAACGAACTTTTTTCGCTGGCGATGCGAAGATCCGCCCGCATTGCAATGGCAAGGCCGCCGCCAATGCAATAGCCATTGATCTTGGCAATCATCGGCTTGCCGAAGGTCTGAAGGCGGTTGCGGCCGGCGTCCGAAAGGCGTGCGTAGTCTTTACGCGCCTCGGCATTATTGCGCTGCTTGTCGAACTGGCTGATGTCGGCACCTGACACGAACGCTTTGTCGCCGGCACCGGCAAGCACAACGACGCGGATTTGATCGTCGGCCTCGAATTTCTCCAGAATTTCGGCAACGCCTCCCCACATTTCAAGCGAGACGGCGTTGCGCTTTTCCGGTTGGTTGAACGTCATTGTGCCGATCGCACCATTCACTTCGGCCAGCATCTTACCGCCGGCAAATTCCGAAACTGTCGCCATCACATCTGTCCCTTTTGAAGAACGGTTGAGTTTATTGGAACCTCTACGGATCGAATTGTTATCACACAAGACATGCTCATGTGTGATGAGTGCGCCTTTCGGTTTGCGGACGGAGAGTGTCTCATGCGACAAATTCTATCTGAGCAGACGTCAAGTTTTGCCAATGGAAGCCCGGAGGATCAAAATGTTCGCAATTAAACTATTCCCAAGTGCGATGGCATCGGCCGCTGCCGTCGGTCTTGTCCTTGCAGGAACACAAGCGGCATCCGCCAAGGATAAGTATCCCTGCGACGTGCAGGTTGTCATCCACGCCAAGTACGGTGGCGGGACAGACACGACCGCACGCATGATGATGATCCGCTCCAGACGCATTCTCGGTGTCGACATGAATGTCGTCGCCAAGCGCGGTGGATCAGGTGCCTCGGCGCAAAACTACGTCCTCACGCAGCCAGCGGACGGTTGCACGTTGATCGCGCTTACACAGTCGCACCTTTATACGTTGGCGCGCGGCAAGTCGAAGATGAAGATTGCCGATCTTGTCGGCGTTGCCCGTGCGATGGACGATCCGACATTCATAACGGTGCGCAAGGACAGTCCCTTCAAGACGCTGAAGGATCTTCTGGCGGCCTCGAAAAAGAAGGCGCTGAACTGGGGCGTCGCCGAGATCGGCAACACCGAACATATCGGTATTGCGCAACTCGCCAAGGCGGCTGGCGGCTTCAAGTACAAGCCGGTCGCGCTCGGCTCCGGTTTGCAGATGGTTCAAAACCTCATGTCGGGGGCCATTGATGTAACGACGCCGAACGTTTCCGAGGGCAAAGACCAGGTCGGCGATGGCACGTTCCGCGCGCTTGCCGTGATGTCGAAAAAGCGCCTCGCAGACTTCCCCGACGTGCCAACCACTTATGAGCTTGGCTACAAGGTGGCAACGACGACGACGCGCGGCTACGCCGTTCGAGCAGGCACACCACCCGAGCGGGTTGAGGCATTGTCGAAAGCACTGACCAAGGCGATGAAGCACAGCACCTTTGCGACCTACCTCAAAGGTTCCGGGCTCAATCCGGCTGATAGCGTCGCTGGCTCTTCGGAGTGGACGGCGCAGTTGCAGGAGGAGTACGAAAAAGCCGTCTCCGCACTGACCGACCTTGGCATTGCCAAAAAGAAAAAGTAACCGGGGCGGTCAATGAACGAGCAATCGCCTCAATCAGATGAGGAGCGGCGCGAAGTGGCGCCGTTCCCCGAACCGGGTGACCTCTTTGTCTCCGCCATCCTGCTCGCAGGCGCCGGTTATCTCTACTACCTGACGACGCAGTTCGAGGAGCCGTCGGCGCTCTTGGGCGACAATGTCGGCCCGGCAGATTTTCCACGCCTGGTGATCTACTTTGTCGCGATCCTCGCGATCATATTGCCGTTCGAAAGTCGTTTGCAGCCCGAGCGATGGCAGAAGATTTGGGAGGGTCGGCGCCAATCCGTCGGCGCGCTCACCTGGATGTCGATCGGCTTCCTGATCATCGTCAGCTTGGTCGCGCCGTACCTGGGTACCATCATCACCATGTTCCTGGTGAGCCTGCTGCTGCCTCTGCTCTGGGGAGAAAAGCGTATCGGCCTGGTCATTGCCTTTGCAGTGCTTTTTACATTTGCGGTGACCTGGGTTTTCAACGTGATCCTCAAGGTCTTCTTCGAGCCGGGTGTTTTTGGCGTCACGGCCAAGCTCATTCCATTCTTCTAATTCTCGCACCACCGGAGTGTGACGCATGGATGCTGTCGTTCAAGGCATGTTGATGATGATCGACCCGTTCAATCTCGGATTGATCCTGATTGGCGTGCTGATCGGCGTCCTTGTTGGCGCATTGCCGGGTTTGTCGTCGCCGATGGCAATCTCTCTCCTCATTCCGTTTTCGATAACGTTGGAACCGATTCCGGCGATCGCAATGATGGCGGCGCTCTATTGTGCCGGGACGTTTGGTGGCTCGATCACCGCAATCTTGATCAATGCGCCAGGCGCGCCACCGGCGGCGGCGACCGCCCTGGATGGCTATCCCATGGCCCAACGCGGTGAGGCCGGCCGGGCGCTCGGTCTATCGGCGTTCAGCAGCGTTGTCGGCGGCATCATAAGTCTGGTCATTTTCCTGTTCGCAGCGCCGTCGCTGGCCAAGATCGCGTTGAGCTTTACGCCACCGGAATATTTCGCATTGTCGATCTTCGCGCTCTCGATGTTGGCATCGATCAGCGGTAAGTCATCACTGCGCAATCTCATTGCTGGCGGCATCGGTGTGTTGCTGAGTACGGTCGGCATACATCTCACAACCGGTATAGAGCGCTTCACTTTTAGCAATGATCAGCTTTCCGAAGGGCTCAATTTCGTTCCGGTCCTGATCGGCCTGTTTGCCATCGCCGAGTTGCTCAATCAAAGCCAGGCGTCCGAGCGCGTCGTCGAGCGCGTCCGCGCCGGCGTCATGAAACTGCCGAGCCGTGCCGACCTTCGGCGCGTGTGGGGCACGGTGCTGCGATCATCCGGCCTCGGCACTTTCATCGGTATTCTGCCGGCCGAAGGTTCGACCGTGGCCGCAATCATGGGGTACAACGAGGCAAAGCGCTGGTCGAAGAACAAGGATCAGTTCGGCACCGGCTGCCCGGAAGGCATTGCAGGTCCCGAGGCCGCCAATAACGCTGCGACCGGCGGCGCCATGGTGCCGACCCTGGCGCTGGGCATTCCGGGCAGTGCCTCAACGGCTCTGATCATGGCAGCCCTGGTAATGCATGGGCTGAAGCCGGGTCCTTATCTGCTGCAAAAGCAGCCTGAGTTCATCTATGCACTGTTCACCGCAATGCTCATTGCGAACCTTGCCTTTCTGGTGATAGGCTTTGCCGGCGCCAAGCTCTTCGCCCAGATCACCTTGATTCCGAGAACCATTCTGTGGCCGGCCGTCCTCGTCTTTGCGATCATCGGATCCTACGCCGCCAGTTCGTCCTTCTTTGACGTCTGGGTGATGCTGATCTCCGGCATCGTCGGCTTCTTCATGCTGCGTTTTGGTTTCGGTCCTGCGCCGCTCATCATGGGCATGATCCTTGGCAAGATCGTCGAAGAGACGTTCTCGCAGTCGATGATTCTGCACGACAACAACTTCCTCGCGATTGCCGAGCGGCCGATCGTGCTGTTCTTCTTTGCCTTAACGCTTCTGAGCCTCGCTGGCCCGTTTCTTGGTAGCTGGTGGCGCAAGATCAAGGGAATCTCGTTGGGCACCAGTCCTCAGGGTGAGTGAACCTGGATGAGCCCTTCGTTCCCAATCGAATGGAAACAGAGGCTATCCGAATATGTCTCCCACCATTTGCAGGACATCATCGCGGGATGCGCCGGCCTCGCGCAGGGCCCTCAGGCTAACGGCACCCCTGCGTTTTGAGAACTTGGCGCCCCCATCATCCAGGATCAATCGGTGGTGATGATAGAGCGGTGCCGGCAGGCCGAGCAGGGTCTGTAGCAACCGGTGGAGGTCGGTAGCCGCTCTGAGATCCCGGCCGCGCGTAACGTGGCTGACGCCCTGGCTGGCATCGTCCGTGACAACCGCCAAATGATAGCTCGCCGGCACGTCCTTGCGCACAATGACGGCATCGCCCCAGCGTTCAGGTTGCGCCGTGACGGTCTGATGGGCACCATGACCATCAAGCGACGTATAGGTGATCGGCGCATTGCCGTTTATCTGTCGCGCGGCTGCCAGCGCGCGGTCCAAATCGAGCCGCAGCGCCAGTGGCTGGCCGGCAGCTTTGCGATCTTCGACCTCCCGGGACGCCATATGCTTGTGTAGATGAGGATAGAGCGGCGCACCGTCCGGATCGGTCGGATGGTCGGCAACTTTCGCCACGGCATCGGCAATCTCTCGCCGTGTCGCAAAGCATGGATACAACAGGCCCATTGCTTCAAGACGTTGGGCCTGGGCCCGATAGGCATCAAAGTGCTCGGACTGCCGCCGCACGGGTGTTTCCCAGTCGAACCCCAGCCATCTCAGGTCGTCGAAGATCTGATCGACAAAATGCGCCCGCGATCGCCCGACATCGATGTCTTCAATGCGCAGCAGGAACCGCCCATCGAGTCGACGCGCCCAATGCCAGGCATTCATCGCTGACAAGGCATGGCCGATGTGCAGTTCGCCGGTCGGGCTCGGTGCGAAGCGGAACGTTGGGCGGCTCCGTTCCACGTCAACCGTCACGTGTTATCGTCGCCGAATAGGGTGAGTTGATCTGGACTGACCTCGTTGCGCGGAATGCGCTGATGGCCGCCAAAGTCGACGCGGTCCATCAGTGCCGGATAATCGTTCTGGAAGCGTGTCAGCGCTTTCGAACGCGACGCAGGATGTTTGACGCCTTCCCAAATTTCGTAGAGTCGGCGCGGATCACAGCCGTAGCGCAGCAGAATATCCTTGCGCCGAATCCGCAGCCAACGGGCAATCCAGATGTCGACTGCATCTTTTTCGCTCAACGCACGCTTCTGCTGGCGCGGAATTGGCGCGATATTCTCGCTTGAAACGGACTGGAACAACGAAACGGCAGACATAACGATCGATGGCTCACGCACTTTATTGACTTTAAGCGTCCGCCCGGCACACAAGATATTCCGGACACGCAGGCGAAGGTTACGAGAACAAAGTAGCAATCTCGTGGCCACGCCGAAAGTAAAATCAACCGATGCAGGGCGCCGATCGTGCTCTGCATCGCCACAAGAAAGCAGCGCCCGTGATTCTCTTCCCCGCGATTGATCTTAAAGATGGTCAGTGTGTGCGCTTGAAACTTGGCGATATGAACCAGGCGACCGTCTTCAATGACGATCCCGCGGCGCAGGCAAAAGCCTTCGAAACGCAGGGCTTTGAATGGCTGCATATCGTCGATCTCAACGGCGCTTTTGCCGGCGAGCCGGTCAATGCCGGTGCTGTAGATGCAATTCTTGCCAGCCTGAGCATTCCGACCCAGCTCGGCGGCGGCATCCGTGACATGGCGACGATCGAAGGCTGGCTGGAAAAAGGCATTCGCCGCGTGATCCTGGGCACCGTTGCGGTCCGCGACCCGGATCTCGTGCGCACGGCCTGTCGTGCCTTTCCAGGTCGGATTGCGGTCGGGATCGATGCACGCGGCGGCAAAGTCGCGGTCGAAGGGTGGGCCGAAACCAGCGAGCTTTCGGCAATTGACCTTGCGCGCCAGTTTGAAGATGCCGGTGTCGCTGCCATTATCTACACCGATATCGATCGCGACGGCATTCTGAAGGGGTTGAATCTGCCGGCTACGCGCGCAATGGCGGATGCGACCGGCATTCCGGTAATCGCCTCGGGCGGGCTTGCGTCAATCGACGATATCAAGGCGCTCCTTAAATCCGAGAACGCGAAACTTGAAGGCGCCATATCCGGCCGCGCGATCTATGACGGTCGGTTGGACCCGGCCGAAGCGCTCGCCCTGATCGCCGCGGCTCGGGGCGGCAAGCCCCCGCAAGGCGACCAAGGGGCCAAGGCATGAAAATCACACTGATCTATGCCTACTGGCCGAACCAGCCCGGTGGCGTCACCTGGTGTGATTTGCCTTGGGCATTGCGCGACAAGGGTCTGCCAAAGCGCTTGCATGGAGCCGGGCATGAGGTCATTGAAACGATTTTGATGGCCGAGGAGCCGACACCGGAAGACATGCGCGCCGGCCTTGTTCTGGCATCGGAAGTGGCAGAAGCCGTGGCGGAAGCGGAATCGCAAGGGGAACTCGCGATCGTGCTGGCCGGCAGCTGTGCGTTAGCCGCAGTTGGTGCCATTGGCGGGCTGGGAAAGGATGCCGCGATCGCCTGGTTCGATGCACACCCGGATCTCAACACGCCGGAGACATCAACCAGCGGCATGTTTGAAGGTATGGCGTTGGCAGCTGCCACAGGGCAGGCTTGGCGGGCGATGGTCGCCACCCACGCCAGCTTGGCTCACCCGGCAGATCTCTCGCGGGCAACGCTGTTCGGTGTTCGCGATATTGATCCCGCTGAGCAAGACTTGATCGACGCAAACGCCATCGCCGTGACCAGCAGTGCAGACGCATTGATCGGCCGTCTCGGCAGCGAACCCAGCGTCTATGCGCATCTCGACATGGATGTTCACGACGCGTTGACGGTGCGCGCCAATGGCTTCGCCATCCCCGGTGGGCCGCAGGTGGCTGACGTGCGTGCGGCGCTTGTTGCGATCGCCAATTTGAAGTGCCTGGGGATTACCGGTCTCGATCCGGCGGCTCCGGACGCTGCCAAGGCAGCCGATATCGCTATTGATCACGTCCTGGCTGTGGCCAACGCGGGATCTTAGAACGTCGGCCGTTGGCTCAACGCATGGAGAACCAATGCATCTGAAACCACTGCAGGTTTGGCAGACCGCCCGCCGCAGCGGTGATGAGCCAGTAAGCGATCACAACGGCCACAAGCAGGCCAACGCCAAAGCTGATGCCTTGGCAGAACTCACTGAAATAACTCGAATTTTTCACTACGTCTGCGTCGGTGCGAGCCGGCAGGCGTGGCTTGTCATTGGATGCAAGACGGACGGAAAAAACCATATCCTCACCAGTGGTATTAATTATAAAACGAGCCGCGTCGGTCGCAGCGGTACATAGAAGCCGCTGCAGGTTCTATGCCAAATGCCGGTCCTGCCTACCAATCACCATGCTGGCGGCACATGAAGCGGACTTTGGCGAGATTGGCCGGGGTCGCCCCGATCTGGCCGCGTTCGGCCGTCGAGGCGCCATCTGTCTCACGCAATTCGACGTAGAGTGGTGTACTCGCGTTGGCTGGCGTTTTAACGTAACCGCAGACGTGGATCACGGATTTGTCGTTGTCGGTTCGGGCCTTGAGGCCGTGCACGGCGGCGGCCTGGTCGCCCGTCATTTCCCGCGCGGCCGCTGTGATTGTGGCCTGCTGGGAAAGACTCAAGCTTGATGGCTGGACCGGAAGTGCACCGGTCAGTGTGGGCGGTGTCGGACCGCCGCTGCAGGCCGACAGCAGAAGCGCGCAAAACGAAACAGCCGCAAGTACTTGGCCCAACTGATGCACCATCAATGTGTTTCCTGTCGCAAGGTTGCGCGTTTCGCGGTATGCAGCAGCAAGCGCGTGGTCAAGTCAAATCGATACGTCAAATTTGACCACGTCCCAGAAATTCCTCGATGGCACGTACTTCAAGCTATGCTCAAAACCCGTATCATTCCTTGTCTTGACGTCAAAGATGGCCGCGTCGTCAAGGGTGTCAATTTCGTTGATCTTGTCGATGCGGGAGATCCCGTCGAAGCTGCCACGGCCTATGATGCGGCCGGAGCTGACGAACTATGCTTCCTCGATATCACGGCAACGCACGAAAATCGCGGCATCCTGTTCGACATCGTCACGCGCACGGCAGAGCGTTGCTTCATGCCGTTGACAGTTGGTGGCGGTGTCCGGACGGTCGATGACATCCGTCGTCTCCTGCAGGCCGGCGCCGACAAGGTTTCGATCAACTCAGCCGCCGTCAACAGTCGTGGCTTTGTCAACGAGGCCGCCCAGAAATTCGGTGCGCAATGCATCGTTGTTGCGATCGACGCCAAGCGGGTCACGGCGGCAGGGGAAGCGCCGCGCTGGGAGATCTTCACGCATGGCGGGCGCAAACCGACCGGCATCGATGCGATAGAGTTTGCCCGCGATGTCGTGGCCCGCGGTGCCGGTGAAATTCTGCTGACATCGATGGATCGTGACGGCACCAAGTCCGGCTTTGATCTCGAATTGACCCGCGCTGTCTCAGATGCCGTTTCCGTACCAGTCATCGCATCAGGCGGCGTTGGCACGCTCGAGGACCTCGCTGACGGCGTCACCAAGGGGCAGGCAAGTGCGGTGCTGGCAGCTTCGATTTTTCATTTCGGCAGGTTCACGATCGGTCAGGCCAAAGCACATATGGCAGCCGCGGGCATCGATGTTCGATTGGATGATTGATGGGCCGGAAAGCGGTTAACCGACATGACCGTTGCTCGATTGTCATGGCGAAGTCGTGACTTCGCCCCATCCCGGACAATTGCCCATGTTCGTATTGTCGAGCCGTGCAAAATGCGTTTGGTGAGGTGGCGTGAGACGGGCAATCACCTTATTCAAGGTCGCGAAGGGGTAGGGGATGGGATTTGATACCCATCTACAAGTCAAGCTGTTATTGGGGGTTTTGAGCACGGAAATTTAGTGCTAACCATCTGACGACAAAGGAATTTGTTTTAACATGGGCCGTCCTATGTCAATTTTTGATGTCGGTTTGATCAAGCGCCGGGTATCGGCCTATTGCACACCGTTCCTGCCCCGTGCCGCGGTAGTTTTTATTGCGTTGAACGGCTTTGTGATGATGCTGTCCACATTGCCTTCTCGGGCGGCGTCAGATGGCACGCCGACGGTCGAACAGTACGCAGCTCACGTTGGCGGCCGCATTGTCCCGGCTGGGCAGCTGGTATTGGACGGTAGCCGGCTGGTTTGCGGTCGTAGACCCACCGTTTTGGACAGTACGCTGGATGATTACGGCGCGGCCTATCCGGGGTTTTTGATCCTCAATCCGAAATTGATCGCTCGAGTGCCGAAAGCTGTGAAACTTTGGATTTACAGTCACGAGTGTGGCCATCAGTTCCGCGGACCCGATGAAGAAGTCGCGGACTGCTTCGCCGTGCAGCGTGGCCGCAGGCAGCGATGGCTGACAACGGATGGCCTCCAGCAGATCTGCAAATTTATCGGTCCGGCAAAAGGCTCTTCGATGCACTATTCCGGCCCGCACCGTTGCCGCGTCATGCGGCAATGCTTCGTCGAGCGCCGCGTCAGATAAGAGCAGAACCGGCAGTCTCTGGCGCCGGTTCAGTGCAA
>JAGDYV010000155.1:0-20659 GCA_049116495.1 Hyphomicrobiaceae bacterium
AACATGTGCTCGGTGCGGCACAGGCCGATGCCTTCGGCGCCGAAGTCAAGCGCCTGCTGCGCATCGCGCGGCGTATCCGCATTGGCACGCACACCAAGCTTGCGCGCTTCGTCCGCCCAGGCCATCAATGTCGCGAAGTCGCCCGACATCTCCGGCTGACGCATGGCGATCGCCCCGCGCAACACTTCGCCCGTCGTGCCGTCGACCGTAACAACGTCGCCCTTGTTGAAGACCTCGTTGCCGATCGTCATGGTCGCCGCTTTGTAGTCGATACGCAGGCCACCGGCGCCGGAAACACACGGCCGCCCCATGCCCCGCGCAACAACAGCGGCGTGGCTCGTCATACCGCCGCGCGTAGTCAGAATACCGGCTGCAGCATGCATACCATGAATATCTTCAGGGCTCGTCTCGATGCGCACCAAAATGACATCATGGCCTTGCGCCTTGAGGCGTTCGGCTTCGTCAGAGTCAAACACAATGCCGCCGACCGCTGCGCCCGGCGAGGCCGGCAATCCCATCGCGATGACATCCTTTTCGGCATCCGGGTCAATCATCGGGTGCAGTAGTTGATCGAGTGACGCCGGGTCAATCCGCATAACCGCTTCGCTATTGGAGATCAGGCTTTCATTGGCGAGATCAACCGCAATCTTAAGAGCGGCTTTGGTCGTGCGTTTACCCGAGCGCGTCTGCAACATCCAGAGCTTACCGTCCTGGATCGTGAATTCGATGTCCTGCATATCGCGGTAGTGCTTTTCCAGCGTCTCGAACACATCGGCGAGTTGCAGATAGGTGTTTGGCATCAGCGTCTCAAGCGACGGTGCCGTTTCTCCAGCCTCGATGCGGGCCGCTTCGGTCAACGGTTGCGGCGTGCGAATACCGGCAACAACATCCTCGCCCTGGGCATTGACCAGGAATTCGCCATAAATTTCGTTGGTGCCGGTCGATGGGTTACGTGTGAACGCGACACCGGTCGCTGACGTATCGCCGAGATTGCCAAAAACCATGGCCTGAACGTTGACGGCAGTAAACCAATTGTCCGGGATGTCATGCAGACGCCGATAGGTTTTCGCCCGAGCATTCTGCCAAGAACTAAACACGGCCTTGATCGCCCCCCAGAGCTGCTCGGCAGTATCCTGGGGAAATGGCCGGCCGAGTTCCTGCTCGACGACGACCTTGTAAGCAGCCACTACATCTTGCCAATCATCGGCATCGAGATCGGTGTCCTGGAAGGCTCCCTTGTTGTTCTTGTGGGTGTCGAGAACATCTTCGAACATGCCATGATCCACGCCGAGCACGACATCGCCGTACATCTGGATAAAGCGGCGATAGCTGTCATAGGCGAAGCGCTTGTCACCTGAACGTCTGGCAAGGCCTTCGACGGTCACGTCATTGAGGCCGAGATTGAGGATCGTATCCATCATACCCGGCATCGATGCCCGGGCACCGGAGCGAACAGAAACCAGCAGCGGGTTTTCCGCATCGCCGAAACCGGCACCAACCGCCTCGCCGATCCGCGCCAAAGCCGCCAGAGCCTGCGCCTCCAGACCGGCCGGCAGCCGCTCATCCGCCTCGTAGTATTGCGCGCAAACGTCCGTGGTAATTGTAAATCCTGGCGGAACGGGCAGGCCAATACTGGCCATTTCGGCCAAATTCGCCCCTTTACCGCCGAGCAGATTGCGCTGGCTGGCATCACCATCGCTGTCCCCGCCACCGAAAAAATAAACCAGCTTTGCAGCCTCGTCCATGACATCCTCATGCATGACGGGAGCAATCGCTCCCACAGTGGTCGCGGCCATTTGAAAAATCCTCGAACGTATAAGAGGCTGATCAGGCATTTTACAACGGCCTGCCGGTCCGTTTACCATCCCTCACCACCCCAACCCAGTCCCCTTTTGGTCGGAGAGACGATCAGCACACACACTATATCTCCGTACACACTTACCTGTCAGCAACTTGGATGCCATTACCGCGGTGAAACGGATTTAAACCTTAATGTGCGTGACAACGACGATTCGACAACATTGCAAACCAGCGAAAGGCCGCGCACGTGGATAAAGTTCTCGCCCAAGTTGACGCCAACCATGACGCAGCGCTCGACCGGCTGTTCGACCTGCTGCGCATCAGGAGTATTTCCACGGACCCGGCTTATCACGCAGACTGCTTGAAGGCGGCAGAAGCATGCAGGGACTTACTGATAGCTGCCGGCTTTGATGCCGAGGTGCGTGAAACGACTGGAAAGCCGATGGTCGTCGGCCACGCCTTCGGGACGCACGGCAAGGATGTGCCGCACGTTTTGTTCTACGGTCACTACGACGTGCAACCGCCCGACCCGCTCGACTTGTGGCAAAGCGACCCGTTCGATCCCCAAATTGTCGATGATGCCAGACACGGCCCGATGATCGTGGCGCGTGGCGCCCAAGACAACAAGGGTCAGTTGATCACGTTCATTGAGGCAATGCGCGCTTTCAAGGAGGCCGACGGGCAGGCACCGCTGAAGGTCTCCGTCATGCTCGAAGGCGAAGAGGAATCCGGCAGCCCGAGCTTGCCGGGCTTCCTCGACAAGAGCGGCAAAGAAATCACCTGTGATCTCGTGCTAGTGTGCGATACCGGCCAATGGGACCGTGATACACCAGCCATCACCACGATCCTGCGTGGCATGGCGGCGACCGAGTTTGTCGTGCACGGGCCGGATCGCGATCTCCACTCAGGTATGTACGGCGGACCGGCGATCAACCCGATCCGTGCACTGTCCAAGGCGTTGGCATCACTGCACAACGATGATGGAGGCGTGGCCATCAAAGATTTTTATGCCGGCGCCTTCGAGCCGACGCCTGAGCAGCGTCGTCAATGGCAGGCACTCACGTTCGACGAGAAAGAATTCCTCGGTGAAGTCGGTCTATCGTTACCCGCCGGTGAACGATCAAAGAGCGCGCTTGAACAAATCTGGGCGCGGCCGACCGTGGAATACAACGGTATCACCGGCGGCTATCAAGGTGTTGGTTCGAAGACGATCATTCCGGCAACCGCGTCAGTCAAGATCACCTGCCGACTGGTTCCCGGCCAGGACGCAAACCAAGTGCTTGACAACTTGCAAGCTCAGCTATTGGCGCAACTGCCGGCGGACTGCCGCGGAGAATTTCTGTATTCGCATGCCAGTGGCGCAATTGCCGTGGATACCACGGCACCATATGTCGCAGCTGCCGCCGAAGCGCTTGAGGCCGAATGGGGCCGTCCGGCCGTCTTGATGGGGTGCGGGGGTTCGATTCCGATCGTCACGTCGTTCCATGACGTGCTCGGAATGAACTCATTGCTGATTGGCTATGGCCTCGACGATGATAGAATTCATTCGCCAAATGAAAAGTACAATCTGAAGAGTTTCAAATTGGGCGCTCGCTCGTGGGTCAGGGTTTTAGGTCGCCTCGCAGAAAGCATTGTTCCGGATCGTTAAAATGCCGTTCCGTGACAACGCCACATTACCAGTGCAAGTCAATAACCTGGCGCGTTTGGGATGGTTTGCCGGTTGCCCGACGACATCGCGCGGCGATGGTCGTCACGGCGTCCGAGACCAAGGGAGAATGACACGATGAAGCGTTTTGCAGTTGCCGCTATTCTTGCGGCTGCTAGCCTTACTGCGCAGATTGTCGGGCTGACACCGGCCGATGCGCAGCGCAGCTCAGGCGGCGACCGCGGCCGTCAACACATCGCAGGCAAATTTGACTATTACCAGCTCGTCCTCAGTTGGAGCCCGACACATTGCGCTGACAATAGCCGTGGCGCCAACGATACCCAATGCGGCCCGCGGCGGAGCAAGCCTTACAGCTTTGTCATGCATGGTTTGTGGCCGCAGTATGAGCGCGGCTGGCCGCAGTTCTGCCGGACACGCGGCAAACCCTATGTGCCTGCCGGCGTGATCAACAGCATGATGGACATCATGCCAAGCCGGGGACTGGTCATTCATCAGTACAAGAAGCATGGCACCTGCTCCGGCCTTGATCCAGCGACTTATTTCAAGGCCTCACGCATTGCATTCCGGAACGTCAAGATACCGGAAATGTTCAAGGCACCAACCAAACCATTGCTCATGACGCCGAGCGATCTGGTCAAACAATTCCGTAGTGTGAATGCAACGTTGACCAACGATGCCATCCAGGTTGTATGCAAGCGCGGCAATGCCAACCGGCTCAAGGAGGTCAAGTTCTGCATGACCCGTAAGGGCGCATTCCGAGCCTGCACCAAAGGCAGGCCATCGCGTCATCGCTGCCTCAATAAAAAGATGTACGTTCCGCCGGTACGCGGTTAGCGTCAAGAGACGTTGCCGCAGATCACGTGAATGCCGGATCCTACCATTGATCCTGGCATGCCCGTGATGTCCTTGATCGTGGCAGGCCGTGGTGCAGCAGACCAAGACAAGCCGTTTCGAACGGTCGTGACCGAGTAGACCATGAAGATCTTCCCGCCTTTATCCGAGATGCTCTGGCCACCAGGTTACGGCACAAAGCAGATAATTGCGCGGTATCGATACGTCCTGTTTGCACTTGCTGGTTTTGCCGCCGTCATCGCGGCTTGGCCGCTTATTCAATTGCCGACCGCTCTGCCCTCTGATGTAACAGAACGCGTCGCCAGCTCGCCGGTTCTGATCAACGGCAAAAAGTGTAGTGCACTACTGTTGGAACGTGTGACCACGACGACGGTGCAACGATCGTGCGGCGATTCATTTCAGATGGCTGCGGGCGCAAGTATCGCAAACAACAAGGCCCTCAAACGAAGCGCCCTGCCCTCACGCCATGGCACATTGACGGCGGCCGATCGGGCCATTGTCTCGCCGCGGCAAGCGCTGCGATCAACGCTTTGGGATCAAACCACGGATCCCGGTCAGGTCCCACCATTGGCATTGTCGCCGAAGGCTAATTAGAATTTTTCGCAAGTCTTCCAATAAATTCTGCCGCAATCTAAAGCGGTGCAAAAATTTTATAAAACTCAGAAACATAACGTTTTTATACATTAGAACGACATCAGCCGATTTGTTTGCGGATCGATAAACTGTCCCATTTTGCGCCAGAATTTAACTCTGGATTTAAGTACGGCCGCTAAGTGTGCCGGCGCACGAGTTTACTGCGTTCCAAGTCCACCACCCTGATCCGCGTCGAAGAGGTTGTGCGCATGTCATATGAGTCTACGGTCGAGGCCCCAAGCGGTCTTTTTTCAAGAATTCGGCAAGCCCTGTTTGGCTCGCCGCAGCGATCCTCGCAATACGCCCACCCCTGGACCGCCTACAGTCCTGCCAATTTCCAAGCCAAACCAGAAATTCAAACCTGCAAGAAGATGGAAATAACGGGTCGCGCCCTTGTCATCTGTCCCGTCCGATCGGATCACTCCACGGCCACCTCATTGGTCGCCCAATCAAAACCAATAGAAGTCATCGAATTGGTGGAACTGCCTACTGAACCTGTGAGGTGCAATGGAGACAACGTCGGCAGCCTGCCAGTCTCAGCGAAGCTCCAGTTGATAGAATATCAAACAGTCGAAGCAAGCGCGCCCGCGCTGCCGGCACTGGCCTGCGCGTCTGGGCAGGATTTTCAGTTGGCTGCACGTCTGCGCAGCGTCAGCATTCTCAACCGCGTATCAGCCGTGCAGACCGCAAAACAGGCCGTCAAACGATCTGGATTGAACCGCCCCGTCCCGCAAGCTGCCGCCAAAAAGCGCGTTCGCCGCGTCGAGCCACCGGCCGTGCGGCGCAGGACACGGGCCACGGCCGAGATCATTCAGCTCAAGGTGGCGCTCGCCCGCGCTGAATTCAGACAAGCGCGCGCAAGAAAAGTCGCCTGAGCACGGCTAAAGCAAAATGTCGGAGGCCAGCAGATCAAACTGTCTCCGGCCGCTCGGCTTAGAGCCATCAAGCCGCTTGACGCTTGATATTGGAAATCGGCTGCCACGCGACCGGAGCCGTCGCGAGGTAGCCGATCCCTGGCTCAAGATCGTCACGCATATCCAAGCGCGTCGGATCAAGACTCCAACGACGTGCCAGTTCGAGAACATGCTCCTCGCGCAGAACCTGCGAGTAAGGTTCATCACCGTCGTCGCCAACGAGGCGAATATCGAACATCGCGTTGTTGACGGCGAACTCATCCACAGTGACCGGTCCGCGATTCCACACCACGCCTTCCGAGCCACAGGCAAAACCGCGAATGATTTGGCCATCGCGCAGCACGACCCAGGCGTAATATTTGAGCTCCGGCAAACTTGCGAAATATTGGACAGCGCCGAATTCATGGCTAAGCTTCGTAAGGAGCGGCGAGCAGTGGTCCTCAAACGCGTCACCCATCGGATGAGGCAGCGACAATCCAACGACAAAACTCCAGCCATCGATTGGCGGCGTAACAAACACGCGTTTCAAACCGATCCGGTCACTGTAAATCGTGCCAACACCCAGCGACCAATTGACAGAATGCGCATCTTTCAATTGCAACACTTCGATCAGCTTCGCGGTATCGCGGGTGCGCACAGCCGTCCAGGCCATCTTGCAACCGAATGCGCACGGCAGGTCAGCGTCGATCTTTGCTTCTCGAAAAAGTTGTTGGCTAATCCGCGGTGCAAACCACACCCCGGCAAAGGCCAGAACAGAAATTCCTAATCCCCAATAAAGCATCACGGTCCCCACCGGTCACACTCGAAATCTCTGCCTTGGATGAGACGCTAAGATTCCGAAAAGCGAAAGCACCCATGACCGAAATTATTGTGGAGAAGGCACTGACGCTCATGCTTTTGCCGCAAAGCGGCATTGCAGCCACAACGTCGAAACATCTTGCTGAGTTCGGACGGGAGAGAAACGTCGACTGGTGACAGAGCTAAAAGCGGGGTCCGGGGCTCATTCACCAGTCGACATCTTTATCGGTTATCGCGCAAAAGAGAGGGCAACTCAGCATCGATAACCGTGCGGTGCCGGGAGTACGCGTACGCTGTCAATCTCTCGGCGTCTAACTACCTATCGATCATGTATGAACACGATATGACAACGCAAGAGAAGCGCTCCAAATTCGATCGAGAATACGGTTCAAGTTGTGGATAACTGGCCTGATTCGCGATATTCAAGTTTGCACAAACATAAAAGACGCATCACGCACCGTTGCGGCCTCGTCGGACGAGCGAGGCAAACAGAGCAATACTGATCGTCTTCTGACGGATATGAAGTGCTGGTCGCGTCGATGACTGTTCGGTCAATCGACGTCACCATCAAGATTGCGAAATTGGCGAAAGGCATATGACATGAGCGGTTCCGGTTCAGTTCCTTCCATTGGTTCGGGCAACACGCCGGGGCGGTCACCCAGCCGCGCTGACGAGATCGATTACAAGATCCACGGCCAGGAAATGCAGTTTGTCGAAATTGAGCTGGACCCTGGCGAGAGCACGATCGCCGAAGCCGGCAGCATGATGTTCAAAGATCCCACGATCCGAATGGATACGGTCTTTGGCGATGGCGCAGAGCAGTCAACTGGTTTTTTCGGCAAGCTTGCGACCGCCGGCAAGCGGCTGCTGACCGGTGAGAGCCTGTTCATGACGGTTTTCACGCACGAGGGATCAGGCAAGGCCCGCGTCGCGTTCGCGTCCCCCTATCCGGGCACGATCCTGGCGTTCGACTTGGCGCAGATGGGTGGTTCGCTGGTCGCCCAGAAAGATGCCTTCCTGTGCGCTGCCAAAGGCATCTCGATCGGCATCCACTTTCAACGCCGCGTCATGACCGGACTGTTTGGCGGCGAAGGATTCATTATGCAGCGCATTGACGGCGACGGCCTCGCCTTCGTCCACGTCGGCGGCTGCATCATCGAGCGCGAACTTCGAGCGGGCGAAGAACTCCATATCGATACCGGGTGCGTCGCCGCGATGACGCCGGAAGTTGACTTTGACCTGGTCCGCGCCGGTTCTGTTAAATCAATGATATTCGGTGGCGAGGGTGTTTTCTTTGCCAAATTGCGCGGCCCGGGCCGAGTTTGGATACAGAGCCTGCCCTTCTCGCGCCTCGCCGGCCGCGTGCTGGCGAACGTTGGTCCTTCCGGGCGCGGTGAAGGGTCAGTTCTCGGCGGAATTGGTGACATGCTTGACGGCGACAATTGATCACCATCTTCGGCAAATTTCGTATAGACAGGCGCCATGAGCAAAGACAACCGATCGAAATGCGTTCTGATTACCGGTGCCGCAAAGCGTATCGGCCGCGCCCTGGCACTTGATTTTGCGCGCAACGGCTGGGACGTGGCAATCCATTTCCATAGCTCATCAGCCGACGCCGACGCTTTGGTTAACGAGATCCAGGCGCTTGGACAACGTGCGATCGCCACGCGTTGCGATCTCGCCGACACGGCGGCCGTCTGCCAATTACTGCCGCAATGCGCGGACCGGCTTGGCCCGATATCGTGCCTAGTCAACAACGCGTCGGAATTCCGCTTCGACAGTATTACCGATCTATCGCCAGAAGGTTGGGATCTGCACCTGAACATAAACCTCAAGGCGCCAGTTTTTCTCGCCCAGGCCCTGGCCCGGAACCTGCCGGCGGGTGCCGAAGGCAACGTCATCAATGTGATCGACCAGCGGGTTTGGAACCTGACGCCGGAATTCTTCTCCTATACGGTGTCAAAGGCCGGACTTTGGAGTGCGACACGCATGCTGGCGCAAGCTCTGGCGCCGCGAATTCGTGTCAACGCGATCGGGCCGGGCCCGGTTTTGAAGAGCATCCATCAAACACCCGAAGACTTTGCACGCGAAGAACAGTCCACACTGCTGGAGCGCGGCACGACGCCGGATGAAATCGCACACGCCATCCACTTCATTCTCAGCGCACCGGCGATGACGGGGCAAATGCTGGCGCTTGACGGCGGTCAACATCTGTCATGGTCTAACGCAGCAATGCCCGCATCCAAGCTTGCAAACACCGATGGCACATCGAATTGAGGACCCTGGGGACCCATGGATCAGGTAAATCCCAACGCCAAGGCCGGCTCACCGATCGGCAGCACACTCATCAAACGCGCGCGCGCTGTCTTTATCGAGCGCCTCGAACTGATGGGGTCGATCGGTGTTTACGAACATGAGCACCGCGACCGGCAACCTGTGGTGATTTCGCTGAACCTCGATGTCACTGACACGTATGACGGTGCGTCCGACAAATTGGTCGACGTCTATGATTATGACATTGCGATCCGGGCAATTCGCGAAACGGTCGAGGCCGGACACTACAATTTAATCGAGACACTGGCCGAAACACTTGCCAATCTTGTGCTCGCCGATGGACGGGTAACGAGCGTTCGCGTGCGGATCGAAAAGCCCGCGGTGCTGACCGCCTGTCAGTCAATCGGCATTGAAATTCAGCGACAAAAGGACAATTCGGAAAAATTCTGAACGATACGCTGGCGATAATTTCCAACTTGAACGGCCACGCCTTATTTCAACCGCATGCATCCCAAAATAATGCCGTGTCAAACGTCGATATTCCAACGACGACGGCACTTTGGTTCATTCGACGTTAACCATGTTGTGGGTAGGCTACAGCGATGCGCAGTCAATTCTCTGCCTTGCTGCCTCTGCGCAGAGCAGATTTTATAGGTGTAATCATGGGTTATCGTGCCGGCGCGGCTATCCTCGCAATTACAGCTGCTGGCCTCGCCGCACCCGCAGCGGCAAAAACACTTCCAGGTGTTCAGCTGACACCCTCCAATCAACCGAGACAGTGCACGACGCCCGGTCGATTGCAGGCATTTCTACGCCAGCGCAATCCAAGACTGTTGGCTAAGTACGACAAAGTCGCAGTCCAATACATGCGCCACGGTCGGGATCTCGGCATTCGGTGGGATTACGCGTTTTTTCAGATGGTTGTTGAAACAAACAGCCTGAAATTCACCGGCGATGTGCACCCGCGGCAGAACAACTTTGCCGGTCTCGGCGCGACCGGCGGCGGCGTCAAAGGGGAATCCTTCCGCTCCGTTTCCGATGGCGTCCGCGCCCACCAACAGCATTTGATGATTTACGCCGGCATTCGCGTTAACGACCCTGTCGCCGACCGCACGCGCAAGGTGCAGGCTTGGGGCATTCTCGATAAGTGGCGCAAACGCTATCGCCGCAGCATCACATTCAGCGATGTCGGTTCAAAATGGGCGCCATATGACCGCGGGTATGCATCCGACATCCAGTCGATCGCCAACGCCTTCTATACCGGTCACTGCAACCGCCCGGATCCGAGGCCGGATCTGCTTGCCGAGGCAAAGGGAAATTCCGCAAATCAGGCCCGCACGGCCTACCAGGAGCCGCGATACAACGGCGATCGGCGCGCGGGCCTCGGTGCACGCAATGTTGCGCCATCGGCGAATTACCGCACTCTGAATGCCAGCTCACGGCAAAATCGTGCAAGTCAAACATCAACGCAGCGGGACACGCGCACGGCCGCCAAGTTTGCAACACCTTCACTGAAACCGGCTCCATCCGCGCAGAAATGTCGTGTGTGGACCGCCAGTTATGGTGGACAAAAGGCAACCATTATTCGCTCGAAGGCCAACCGCACCATCAACTATACGGTCCTCGATGTGAACAACGGACGCGAGGATGCAGAGACACGGGCCTACATCGCCGCATATGCCAAAGGTGGTCGCCGCATCGGCGACTTCCCAACAAAATCGGCGGCTATGGACAAGGCCTTTAAGCTCTGCCCCAAAGGATAAGTTTGAGCCAGGTTTGGTTCGGCGCAGCAGGCAACGCCCAGTGATCCGTAATCCGTGTGCCGCCTTTTCCGTTTTTTTGATCGTCGGCACCGGGATGACCGTGGCTGGTACAGCAGCCGGTGCATCCGCTCCCGCCATCCGCTTGAGCGCAAATAACCAAGTGCCGTCTTGCGTTACACCGGCGCGCCTCGATGCGTTCCTGAACGATCAGATTGCGCGGCGCGGCTTCAAGCTGGACCCGAGCCATCACAACATCGCCAAGTGGTACCGCCGACACGGCGAAAGCCAACGTGTCCGCTGGGATTTCGCGTTCTTCCAGATGGCACTCGAAACGAATTTTCTAAGTTTCCGGCGCAGCAATGGCCAACGCGGCGATGTGCTGCCGCGACAGAACAATTTCGCCGGGCTCGGCACGACCGGCGGTGGTGTGCGCGGTGACAGATATCCTGACGTATCGACCGGTGTCCTGGCCCAAATCCAACATCTCGTGGTGTATTCCGGCCAGCGATTGAAACGACCAACCGGACACCGCACCCGTCTGAAGCAGAATATCATTTTAAACTCGGTCAAAAAGATCGCCCGAAGGCGCCCTGTCACCTTTGCAGATCTCGCTGGTCGCTGGGCCGCCGATCGTCGCTATGGACATTCAATCCTGCGTCTCGCCAACCGATTCTTTCGACACTACTGCAACGGCGACGTCATCGCCTCATCTGCACCATCGGCAAGCGTTGCCCGTCGCACACCCGCACGCCTGATCCCCGTGACGGTCACGCGTGGTCGAGGCGCAAGCGGGCCAACAGCACGCAAGGTATTGCAGGTCGCACGCCCGTCAGGCACAGGTCAGGTAACCAGCTCGGCTTACGTTGCTCGCCCGACACTGCAGACAACGCAAAGACAGTCCCAGATTGCAGCGGCCAGGCCGCAAGCGCCAGCAGCTTTTGGCCGCGCATCTACGTCACCGGTCAACAAACTGGCCAACATGCGGACCTTTACCCCCAGGACGACGCCTGCGCGCGCGCCGACGATCGGCCGCGCTGCGAAGTCAGCCAACGCCCCGTTACCCGATTGTCGTATCCAGACGGCTGGATATGGCGGGCAACGCACCGTGCTCATAAAGAGCATGTCTGACACGACCACACGATTGACGGCGCTCAACGTCTACCCCGGGTTCGAAGAGATGATGGCTCAGAGCTTCATCAATTCTCACGCGCCGACCGGCAAAACGATCGGGATGTTTGATTCGCGTGAAGCCGCTGTGGCGCAAGCGCAGGCCTTATGTCAGCAGCCGGCAACTAAAGCCGCTAAGTAGTCTCCGCTTTCTCCTAAAACAAAAAAGAGCCGCCCCAAATATGAGGCGACCCTCTCTAACACGTCCAACCACGTGATCAGCGTGGCAGATCCCCCGTCGAATTGATGTTACTGCTTAATCGGCTTCGACGAAGGAGCCTTGACGCACTTGCCGCTCGCATCGAGCACATAGCCCGGCTTATGCGGCGTGCACTTCTTCGCATCCATGGCGAACGCGCCCCCGGTTGCGCCGAGCAGGATGGAGGTGAATGTCAGGCCGATAATTGTTTTCTTCATGGTATTTATTCCTTCTCTCTCTACCTCTTGCTGAGGCCCGGAGAGATGGCCACCAAAATACGGCATCACGGTGGCGTGATGATAAATTTACTTATGAATATCAACAAGTTAAGTGATAAGAAACTACCACCTCAATTCACTTCTTTTGGGCTTCAAGGAGCTTGAGAGCGGCCGAACTCGCAGCGCCACCGATCACACAGGGAAGGCCAAGGTAGACCTGTCCCGTTGCTGCTGCAGCGACACAGCCGACTGACAGTGCCATCTGCCCGGCCTGCCCCCACCAAGACCATTTACGTCGTGTTGCCGGTCCCTTGGTTTTCAATTCATTGATCGCGGCGACGGCCTGCTTGCGGATCTTGCCGGTCTCAAAAGTCTCGGCGGCGCCAACCACCTCGCGCAAGACCTTGGCCGTCTTCTTCGGCTGATGCGCGATCTCGGAGCGGCAGAAGTCAAGCAAGTGCTTGTTGTTGGCGGCGTGAGAAGCCAGCGTCCATTTGGCCATCGAACCCACGGTCAAGCGCTCAAGCTTGTCTCTTTCGTCCGACCACTTGAGCGCCTTCATGATGTGCAGAACCGGTTCATACGAGCCCGTCGCGAAATAGTATCCCCACCAAGTATCAAGCACTTCAGGGCCCTTATCGAGCGGCAGCTTGGCAAGCGTCGGCTTTTTGCCGTAGAGGAATTTGCGAATAAGGATCTGACGCGCGGGCATACGCTCGACAAAGCGACCGAGCCGCTGTTTCCAATCGGGCAGTCCGGAATAGACAATCGCCTTGATCACCAACACCTGCGCAGCCGGCGGCAGTGGGAACATCGCGGTCACAAGCTTGTCCGCATCGACTTGATTGTCAGCAAGGACCCCAGCGACGAAACCGATGTAAATTCCGGCGCGATCCTGTTCCTGAAGCAGGCCTTTCGCTGCGATTGCCTTGACCAATGCGGGCACACGTCCGGGCTGCGGGTCGTCGCGGTAGGTTCCAATCCAGCCCTGGATGCGATTGGCATCGCCAAAAATGCCTTTGGGGAGCTGCGCGGCAGCGCCACTCGACACAACAAGCACACCGCACAAAACGGCCATCGACAACCGAAAGCAACGCATCACCCCAGGGCTCCTCTCGCTCAGCAAAGAACGAGAGCGAAAAGACAGCGCTCAAGTGGCAATTTAATGATGCTGGGTTGCAGGACCGGTTGGATCGAGCGGAGCTGGAGAAGGCTTCGCGGCCTCCTTGTAGATGACCTCCATGTGCGGATAGGGGATCGCAATTCCGGCTTGGTCGAAGTGCTCCTTGATAGCCGACGTCAGATCGAATTTCATGGCATGGAGATCTCCCGCCAGACACCAGACCCGCAGCGTCAGGTTCACCGAACTGTCGGCCAGTTCTGTAATCCGCACGAACGGTTCGGGGTCCATGATCGAACGGGCATCCGTCTCAATCAGTCGCCGCACAATACCAATCGCCCGATCGGCATCGGCGGCGTAGTCGATCCCGATTGTCATATCGAGCCGGCGCCGCTCATAGGCTGAGTAGTTCTTGATCGGCGATTGCCACACTTCCTTGTTCGGCACCAGGATCTGGATGTTGTCCGTTGTCGCGATTTCAGTGTTGAAGAGATTGATTATCCTGACTGTACCGGTGATATCGCCGATTTCAACGAAATGTCCCGTCGAGAAGGGCCGGATCACCAGGATCATTATCCCGGCCGCCACATTTGCCAGCGTATCACGCAGGGCAAGACCGATCGCCAATGTCATGGCGCCGAGCATCGCCGCGATACTCGTCGTGTTGATGCCAAATACGTTGAGCACCAAGACAAAAACGATAATCAGGCCAAGCCAACGCGTCGCCAGTGCTGCGAAATTGGCGACCGACGGGTCAATGCCGGGTTGCAAATTGAAGACCCGGCGCACGCTGTCGGCGGCAATCTTTGCAACAGTCGTTCCGATGAACCAAATAATCAGCGCGATCAACAGTTTGACACCATAGGTGCCGGCCGTCGCCCAGATAAATTGAAACTGCTCGATTGTAGGATCCATTACGCCCCCTCGATGGCGAATCTTTTGTGGTAACTTTAAAGGCAACGAGCGCCGGGAACCGCCGAACGCGCCAGTTTCCACCGGAATCCTGGATGCGGACATGACGGTCAGGCCTTGCACCTTGACCGCAGCGGCATAACAGCCAATCTTCGCGCCATGTCCGACGAACCGAATATCGACAATGCGCTCCCTCAAGTCGTTTCAGCGCCTGCGGAAACGACTGGTGAGGAAACGCGTGGCGCGTCTGATGCTGCAACGGGGCCGGACGTCATTGCCGCGCACCTAAAGACGCTACCGGCCGCACCAGGCGTCTACCGGATGTTGGACCGCGACGGCGAGGTGATCTATGTCGGAAAGGCACGGTCTTTAAAGGCACGGGTGTCGAATTACGCACGCCTTGGCGGGCATTCAAATCGCATCGCGCGCATGATTTCACGGACCGCGGCTATGGAGTTCGTGCGAGTCAACACCGAAGCCGAAGCACTGCTGCTTGAAGCCAACCTGATCAAGCGCTTCCGACCGCGTTTCAACGTCTTGATGCGCGATGACAAATCCTTCCCGTATATTCTCATTGCCGATACCAACGATGCGCCACAGATCGTCAAACACCGCGGCGCGCGCAACCGCAAGGGCGACTTTTTTGGACCATTCGCGTCGGCGGGCGCAGTTGATCGCACGATCAACATGCTGCAGCGCGCATTTTTATTGCGGACCTGTTCCGACAGTGTCTTCGAGAGCCGCACCCGCCCCTGTCTGCTGTTCCAGATCAAGCGTTGCGCCGGCCCCTGTACAGGTGAAATCAGCCACAACGACTACCAGGATCTCGTGAAGGAGGCGACGCGTTTCCTGCGTGGCGAGAGCCAGAATGTGCGACGCATGTACCAGGACATGATGGAACAGGCCGCCGCACGGATGGAGTATGAGGAGGCTGCCAAATATCGCAATCGGCTGTGGGCGCTCGCGCACGTGACATCGGAGCAATCGATCAACGCGCAATCCGTTGAGGAAGCCGATGTATTTGCCGCGCATCAGGATGGCGGCCAAACCTGCATACAGGTTTTCTTCTTTCGCTCCGGCCAGAACTGGGGCAACCGCGCCTATTTCCCGAAAGCTGATCGCTCGCTCGAAACGGCCGACGTGCTCGAGAGCTTCATCGCGCAGTTCTACGATGACAAGCCCGTGCCGCGCCTAATCCTGATATCGCATGACCTGCCAACGCGCGATCTGCTTGCCGAAGCCCTGTCGATCAAGGCAGCCCGGAAAGTATCGATCCAGAGCCCGAAGCGCGGCGACAAGGTGGCGCTGGTCGAACATGCCCATCAGAACGCCCGTGAAGCGCTCGGCCGGCGCCTTGCCGAAAGTTCTTCGCAACGCGCCCTGTTGAAGGGCGTTGCCGAGCGCTTTGGTCTCGATGCAATACCGCGCCGGGTCGAAGTCTACGACAACAGCCACATCTCCGGCACCAATGCCGTCGGTGCGATGATCGTGGCCGGCCCCGAAGGCCTGATCAAGAATCAGTATCGAAAGTTCAACATCAAGTCGGACGCCATCGCACCAGGAGACGACTACGCGATGATGCGTGAAGTGCTCACGCGCCGCTTCAAGCGTTTGCTCACGGAGCATGCACCGCCGGAAACGGTTGACACCGCGGATTCGGCAGCGCCGCAAACGGCAGTTGCAGCTGACATGAAGGTCAACGCAGCCGAAATATCTCGTATTTCCAAGCCGGATATCCCGCCGCTCAATCGGCGCGGCTCCGATGGCGTGCCGTTCACAACCGTGCCTGCTGACGAAACGGAGCCGGCCGCAGGGGACGTAGAAGAAGAGGACACGGATCTTTTCGCCGAAACACCGTCCTGGCCGGACCTCGTGCTCGTCGATGGCGGTGCGGGACAGCTCTCAATTGCCCGCGAGGTCTTCGAAGAACTTGGCGTCACCGACGTTGCCCTGGTCGGCGTTGCCAAGGGGCCGGATCGGGATGCCGGCCGCGAGCATTTCCATCGCGTCGGCCACGAGCGCCCGATCATGCTCGAACCGCGTGATCCCGTATTGTATTTCGTGCAGCGCTTGCGCGACGAGGCACACCGTTTTGCGATCGGCACGCATCGCGCGAAACGCTCAAAGGCAATCGCGGCCAACCCGCTTGACGAAATCCCAGGCATTGGACCAACCCGCAAACGGGCATTGCTCTCGC
The DNA here is from genome assembly GCA_049116495.1 of Hyphomicrobiaceae bacterium. Taxonomy (GTDB): domain Bacteria; phylum Pseudomonadota; class Alphaproteobacteria; order Rhizobiales; family Hyphomicrobiaceae; genus CAJQQK01. Next base: position 16,514 of record JAGDYV010000155.1, read on the forward strand.
ACTTCGGCTCGGCCAAGGCCGCATCACGCGCGGGCGTCGAGGATTTGAAGGATGTCCCCGGAATCTCCGCCGAGATGGCGCAGAAAATTTACGACTTCTTTCACGAGAAGCGGGGCTAATCATACAACAGCATTACTGCTTCATCGCCGTATCGAGGGCGTCGACGAGCCGGTCGCAGTCAGCTTCGTCGTTGTAAACATGCGGACTTATCCGAAGGCGACCAAGGCGCGGCGCGGCAAAAACATTGCGGGCGGCCAACGTCTCGATAAGCTGAGCCGGCATGCCGGATGGAAAACCAAGCGACAGCACGTGCGGCGATCGAAGATGTTCAGCCAATGTCGTCACGGCCGTGTCGCGTTCCGCCAAACCGTCCGCCATGCGTCTGGTCAACATCGCAAGCCGGTCCTGAATAGCAGCGGCGCCCCAGGACTTGACGAGTTCGATGCTGTACGCCGCGACATCCAGCGATACGAAAAAATCGCGTTCGCCCATATCGAACCGGCGGGCGCTATCGACATAGTCAAGGTTCGAAAAATAATGCTCAGCCTCGCCTGAAACACCTTTGCGGCCATATCCGGTCTGTTCAAGCGGTACGCCACCTTGGTGACGTTTGGCAACATAGATGAACGCGCGGCCGTAGGGACCAAGCAGCCATTTGTAGGTAGGAAAAATCACGAAATCCGGATCGAGCTGTGCCACATCCATGGGCATCACACCGGCCGCGTGGGTCGCATCGACAAGAAGACCAGCGCCGACAGCTTTGAGAGCCGCCTGCACACGGTCGAGGTCCACCAGACCGCCGTCGGACCAATGAACCGACGAGATGGAAGCGAGCGCGACCGGTGCCCGATCGGTTCGCGCAATCTCGTCAAGCAGTGCCGTTGTCCAATCGTGATCGGCCCCAACCGAAACCGTTGCCACCTCGAAACCACCATCACCAGACCGCGTCAGCCATTCCAGGACCGGCGATGAATGATCGCTGTCGAGCACCAACACGCGGCTGCCTCGTGGGATATCGAGCACTTTCGCCGCTGTGCACACGCCATAGCCGACCGAGGAAATGAGAGCGACGTCATCGGCAGACGCATTGATCAAGCTGGCGGCTGCCGTCCGTGCACGCTCGAACAGCGCCTGGTCAAACCCATGCGGTACTTCCCACGGCCGCGATTTGCGCGCCGCACCGACCTGACCGACTTTAACGGCACCGACTGGAAGCGGACTCCACGCCGCTGCGTTCATATACGCCACGTCGCGTGGCATATCGAACAAGTCACGCTGTGAACCGAGCATCTGCCGCTCCCTTCAATTCTGTATTACGCCTTACCTGCCTAAACCACCGGTAGGTTTTGCGGTGCCCGCTCCGTCAGCAACTCCGCACCGCCCTCTCGGATCACGATGTTTTCTTCGTGAACCATCATCGCGCCGCCCGCGACCGTCATGCTCGGCTCCAGCGTCATCACCATACCGGGCTCGAGAACTGTATGGTCCCAGTCAATCAGCGACGGTTCCTCGGTCAATTCCGAGCCGAGCGCATGTCCGAGACGGCCGACATTGCCGCCGGCCTGATCAATCACATCCGCCATGGTTTGATAGAGTTGGGCGCAGGTGATGCCCGGACGCGCAGCCGCAAGCCCGGCCTCGGTCGCACGCCACAGTGTGCCGTAGGCCCGTTGCGCGATGTCGCTTGGCGGGCCAATGGCGAAGTTGCGGTCGAAATCGCAGAAATAACCGTGACGGGTCGCGCCCGTATCCAGCATCAGCACGTCACCGGGACGCAGTGGCGCAGTGCCTGGCGGCGATATCACATCGGCATAGCCATCAGGGCCGGCGCCGCCAACAAGATAGGGGACATCCTCGGCGCCCTGCTGGAGCAGTTCAATCTTAAACGCGCGAAAAGCTTCGTTGAGCGGTTGACCTTCATGGAACAATTGACCGGCCCGGGTGAACGCTGCAGAACCGATCCCGCAAATCGTCCGAATTTTTTCAACTTCAGCGTCAGACTTGACCATGCGCAGATCACGCAGGAGCGTACTGGCATCGACCCATTCTGTGCGATGCAATTCATCCTGCACCTGACGAAAATCATTGAGGGGCATCCGCAATGCGCTGGCGCGCGCCATACTCATGCCGATGCGTGCGTGCCCTGCGAGCACATCGACCAAAAGGCTGCGGCCGTCGTCGCTCGCATGCGGTGCACTCCAACTGCGGATATCATCAATCCAGGTCGATCGCATCAACGCGGCGCCGATCTCCGGGATGACAGCGATTGGTTTGTCGCGGGCAGGCACAACCAAGAACCACGGCCGTGTCGGGCTTTGCCAGAACTGTGTCCGGAAGCCTGTGAAATAGCGCAATTCAGCCTCGGTTGTAACCAGCAGTGCATCCAGTTTCTGTACTGCCATCGCCCGTTGCGCGCGCTCCACGCGGCTGACAAATTCAACCTCCGGAAAATCCGGCACGAAGGTCGGCCTAGTCATCAACGGCGCCTTCCGAAACATAAACCAGAACGCGGGAATGCGGCCCCAGCCCTAGCTGCTCTCTGTCTTTCGGCGTTCGAAGCGCTGTCGTCAATCCAGCGAAACCGGCAACCCCTGAAGGCGATGTGGCGATGCCATGCTGTGCCAACCGAGCGACCGCATCGGCCGCATCGTCCTCACTAATAGTCATGAACGCTTCGGCTTCGCGCGCAAGGGCATCCAGTGCGAGCAATGATGGTTCTTTGCAATCCAACCGTCCCATCGACGATACCGGACCGGGCGAATTTACACTCTTGCCCGCTTCGACACTGGCAAGGAGGGCCGGCGCGAATTCAGGTTCAACCACACAAATCGTCGGAGCCTTCCCCCACAGCCGACGCGCCATCACCGCGCAGCCTGCCGCCAAGCCACCGACCCCAGCTTGCAAAAAGATATGCGTTGGCGGTTTGTCGACCTGATCACCGACCTCCGACGCCATTATGAGATAGCCTTCCATAACGTCTCGCGGAAGATCAGTGTAACCAGACCAAGACGTGTCCGATAACAGACACCAGCCTTCTTCCTCGGCCGCGGCCATCGCCGCCTCCATGCTTTCTTCAAAGTCCCTGCCAACGATGACGACATCGGCACCCTTTGCACGCAACCGATCGGCGAAGTTGGAGGGCACCGTTTCGCTGAGATAGATCACCGCCTGCGCGCCAAACAGACGGGCACCGGCCGCAATCGACAGACCATGATTGCCAGCACTCGCACAAACGAACGTTTCGCCGGCGAGCGACTGTGACAGATCGCGATCCGAACCACCGAGCGCACTTGCCCGTTTCGCAATCGCATGCGCTGCGCCCAGCGCCTTGAAGCTGCCAAGACCCATTCGCGAACGCTCGTCTTTGGCGCGCAATGACGCGACGCCAAGCTCGGCTGCGAGCGCATCCAGTGAATGGAGCGGTGTTACATCAGCAGCCGGACATCGCGCGAACAGCGCCTTGGCGGACGCAGGATCGCTGATCAACTCGGCCCCAGCAAGGTCCGTCGCCAGATCAGGAAGCCCAGCACCGCGATGACGGTTCATCAGTAGCTGCGTCATGGTTTCTCCAAGTTGCACAGGCTAGTCGGCCGAATGAGTAGTAACGACGCGCCATTGAATCTCAGTCAGGCACCAGGGCACCATCGACATGCAGCGATTGACCGCTCACATTGCGTGCTGCATCGGATGCCAGAAACACGCACATATCGGCAATGTCTTTTGGCGAATTGCCTCGGCGCAGCGGTACTTTTTCAAGCGCCTTCGCGCGCACCTCGGATTCGGGAATGCCAAGCTTCGCCGCATCACTGACGATGATCTCATCGTAGATCGCAGTTTCCGTGACACCGGGACAAACCGCGTTGACGTTGATGTTATGCGGACCGAGTTGCACGGAGGCGAGCCGGGTCATCGAGATCACCGCGCCTTTGGTTCCGGCATAAATGACGTTCGATGAGCCAGCAAAGCCCTTCCCGGCAATCGAGGCAATGTTAATAATGCGCCCACCACCCTGCTTGATCATCTCGGCTGCTGCGCGCTGCATGCAGAAGAATACGCCTTTCGAATTAACGCGGTTGGTCCGATCGAAGTCCTCTTCGGTCAAATCCATAATGTGGGCGCGCCGCGTGACACCGGCATTGTTGACAA
>JAGDYV010000156.1:0-14800 GCA_049116495.1 Hyphomicrobiaceae bacterium
TGATGTCCTTGATGCTGCGGTCAGCAGCTTCCGTTCTACGTCCCATGTGGCACTCCTCAGTGGTGAGGATGAACCTAAAAACACTCAGTTAAAAAATGCTCTCAACTGTTACAGGAGCGCTGACGTCGGACACGCCGATCTTGGCGAGCGTGTGCTTAACGGGCAGATGCGATTGCTCAACCAACCCGATGATCTCCTGCTTTTCGGATCCGGGGTGTCTCATGTATCGTCGACCCCACTCTCGATCATACTTTTTTGAGTAGGCGGTTTTTGAGAAGAAGGTCGGCGAGCGCCTCCGTAAGGTCGCCCATGTCGCGGCGCAGGCCTTTCACTTCACCGGATGTGGTCTGGCGTTGGGTGTCGCCTGAGAGCCGCTTCTTGCCTGCTTCGAGGAACTCCTTTGACCGCTTGCAATGGAGGCTCTGCGCGATGCCATCGCGCCGGCACAACTCGGCAATGGAGTATTCACCGCGCAGGCCTTCCGGGTCGATACGGAGCTTGTCTTCGGTGCTGTGACGTCTACGAGTCTGCCGGCCGATCATGCGGACATGCTGTTCGGCCGATGATTGCGGCCCGGATTTCGATTTCATCTTTGCTCCAAATTGGCTACGACGATCTCAAAATTCTCTCTTCGCGATTCGTATCAAGCTGTTCCGGGGAAGCTGACGGAGAACATGGAGGCGAGTGTGGCGCGCCACGGACTTCGGAAACCTGCCGTTGCATTATTAAAGCGGAATAGCCCCAAATTCTTTAGTTGCTATGACATCGAAGAACGCGACCGGCGAACTCTATCCACTCGTTAAGCAGCCGAATGCGCGGCCCCCGTATCAATGTTGTCAACGTCGATAACCTTCGGGACGTAGTCATGGGAGACATTCCAGCTGAGAATGGCATTTTCCCAGACGCCTCGCTTCACATATTTGATCTTAATGTCATCGTGCTTCGCCGGGTCCCACTGTATGCGCATGACGGTCACCGTCCCGTGTCGAATATCCAAGCCGTAAGGTAGCTCGTCGTCTTTCGGTGGCATCGCGAAGGGGGTTCGGACGATAACAGCGATGCGCTCACCTTCTCGATCCGGGAAACTTGCGTGAAATACGTGCCTTCGCCGAACGCTCTCGTCAAAATAGTTCCCCGACCATAGATTTGACAGTATCGTCTCCCGAACCAAGCGGACCATTTGCCTGCGCGGGATCCTACCGTGTCGATCTAGTTCGGGTGTGCAATTGGGATCATCGGTATCATCGCTTACGAGTTCTTGGGTGAGGTTGATCCGATCGCTAAGCAACTCGAGGATTGGGCTAAGGTCTGTATTCGCATTCGCTTTTGCCGCCTTGCGTATTTCGCCCTGCAGCTTCTTGAGGTCGGTTTTGATGTGATCAACGACGACTTTGCCATCATCATCTAGCGCCAACGTATCACCTGACAGCCGTCTTACAGTCGTCTGACTTTTTTTGAACCAGCTGTAGATCGCGAGGGCGAATATGGGCGTGACTAGTGCGACTGCAATCGTACCGGACCATTCTATAGGCAAGTCCCAGCCCGTTAGGTCATTGACGCCCGCGATCAGCTGTTGCAACCAACCCCTGAATAAATCAAAATCCACAACGCCCCCCGGAAACGCATTCTGAACATGGGAGGAGCGTAAGCCAGCAGCAGCGCATAGATCAAGACAGAACTCTACTCCGGCAATCTGGTGGTGATACGATCACGGCGGCGCTAATGCCGAACTCATCATGATGCGCGCACGGTCACAGGACATTGAAAGAGGCAGATGTGACGGAAGCGGAAATCCTCCAACTCAGTTTCAGCGCCAACGAGGCCGTGGCCAGCTTGTTCTCCATCTTCTTCGGGATGGTGTCAGCGTATATTGCCGGACTCTACTTCTTCATCAACCGAGCGCCAGCCACCATCAAAGTCATCGCATTCACGCTTTTGACCATGGGTTTTCTGTTCATTGGCCAATCCATGTCCGGTATCGAACTCCGGATCCTCGGCCTAGTGAGAGCTTGGGCAGAACTTCAACAAACGGCAACAGGGATCTCTCAACTCAACAATCCAATGTTACCGGTTCCCGTCCGCGACTTGCTCAATAGTTATGGCGTTCATGTGGCGAGCTATGGGGGCACTCGTCTCGGCATCTACTCCGGTTGGGTGCTGTCTATGCTCGTCTACTTAGCTTTGCTCTACGCCACCTTCTTTTACCGATGGCCAGATAGTCGTGGGTGAAATTTCGACCCGCGAGACGGATAGCCGGCATCAAGACGTCCTTCGGTATCGAATGTCCTCCGACGGCGACGCACAGCGACATAGTCATTGGATCAATGCGACTATCACCTAAATTTCCCCATCGACCCCTCATTCCGGCATGGCGGATTCTCGCAGTCACCATTGAGAAGTTTCTTTCGCAAGCTTTCGGAGCGATTGTGTTTGTTCATCAGTCTTTAAATCTCCGGTGAGCGTGTCGGTAGGTTTGTGGAGTAAATCGAGTGGGTAAGATTGTGTCACGATGAGTTCTGGCGCGCATTTGTTTGGTGGATGGCTAGCCCATCATTCGGTGGGCCCGTCGAATTCCAGGGCTATTTTTTAGTGGCAAATTCCTTACATTGCGCGAGCAGTTTTTGTCGTTCGCTCAAAACCTTGCGAACTGTGTCGAACGGAACATCTTTGCACCATTCCTGATGGTCCTTGATCGAACCCTCCCACAATTTCCCGACGAAGCCGCACCTGTCGTCCATATTAGTGCGTAGTTGTAGCGCGGTGTACTTGGCGTAGATGCCGCAATTTGGGTGCGCATTCGCGACGGTGCCGGCCTGAGCAAACCAAGCAAGAATTAGAATCAGAACGAAGCAGCGCCCGTCAATTGTTGTCGATCCATATAGCATTTACTCTGGTCTCCAGGTTGAAAACGCCGCTCGTGCGAAGACTTCAGGCTGCGACAACTGAATAAGGGAAAGTCGATTCACCCAAGCAGCGCGTTGGATGATCGGTTCTGAACGTTGCCGCTCTTTCCCTAAAACACTCAATTGAGTGAACGCAATCGTGCGAGCCAGTGTACACGAGCCTGTCATCGCGGCCAACAACCCAAACTCTCGGTCTAGGCTCTGGCCCTTGCCGTTTCCGATCACATCGTGACGCGCGTTCAGTGTGACGTTAAAGGAGAAGCGCGGCGACAGTGAAGTTCACAGCGCAGAGGAGCTACGCTGCTTGCTCTTTCAGATCGACGATCGCTGATTTGAGCGCGTCATAGCAAAACGGATCAATCGCATTGCCTACCATTGCGTCCATTGTCGCAAATGCTTTTGCTTGGGGCATTGCCGCGCGATACGGACGGTCGGCGGTAAGAGCGTCAAATATATCGGCTACGGTGACTATTCGAGTGTCGAGAGATATGGAGTCAGCGGCCAAACCGTCTGGATACCCGTTGCCGTCAAGCCGCTCATGGTGGCCTCTGGCGATTAGCGCGATATCAGCAAATGCATGAACACGCGACAGTATCTCAAAAGAGAAAACCGGGTGCATCTTGATCTTGGCAAACTCTTCATCGTTGAGCTTGTTGGGCTTGTCAAGAATGCTGTTGCTAACACCAAGCTTGCCGATGTCATGAAGCAATGCTGCTCGTCTCAACCGCTGCCGGTGCCTCGAAGTGCAGCCCATCTGCTTTGCAATGATGTCAGTGTAAAACGTGACCCGTTCGCTGTGCCCCGCCGTGAACGGGCTCTTGGCGTCAACGACCTGGCCGAAAGCTGTGGCAATGTCGTCGAGAGAATCTTCATCGACAAGTCTACGAGCGCTAGCCGGCTCAAGTGCGCGAACTTTTGCTTCAATGTCGTCGGCATTCAGCTCAGTCCAGAAAGTGCCACTAGCTACAAGTCGATTGAAAGCATCCGCCAATTTTGGATCAAACCATTTCCCAGATCGCGACCCAATCTCAGTTCGGGCAGCTTGCGCACCAGCCGCTTTGTTGAACACATCGACGACTTGAGCCAGCAAAGCAATTTGAGAGAATCTGGGGATTGCTTCGCCCCGCAGTTGTTCCGGTTGCCCAGTACCATCCCAATGTTCGTCAAGACTATGGATGGTATCCGAAACGCGTTGGTTGAAACGCATCTGTTTCGCGATATTGGCGCCACGAGCACAGCGTGTCTCGATCAGCTCTTTGGCCATCTGGGGGCCAGTTTTCAATGCTGTGACGATTGCGCGAAAGCGATCAGCCATATCTGCTTGCATTCCGGCATGGTCTAGAACGAAGCGTAGAACCTGCGGCAAGCTCCCGTTCACGGTCTTGATGTTGCGTTTGAAGAGAATGTCGTCAGTGACGTAGTGGCTGCAAATTCGGGCGGCGTTGCTGCTGCATCCCAAATCTTTGAGAAGTATCGCGTAATACAGATCGGAAAGCTCGGCAGCATCAAGTTGCAGTTCTTGGCCGATCTGCATGCCAATCCAGCAACAGCGCACACAGTGCCCAGCCGGTTGGCCTTCCACCATATCGAGCGCATGACTTAGAGCAGAGACAATGTCTGCAAGCGGCAGAGTTTGCTCTGACGTCCAATTCGATGCCAGTCCGTCTTTCATGCGCAACCAATCTGTATTGCAGCTTCGGTAAGCCATTGTCGCAGCTTGCAATTAAAAAAAGTTTCAGACTGGCAGCGCCGGAGCAAAATCCGGCCTCGCACCGGCTAAAAGTCTGCCAGTAATGGGTATCTATTACCTTTAAAGCCTAAGAGCCCCTTGCCCAGTCGGCTTTCGATCCGCAAACCATCAGCCAGTTGCCGGGCCCTGTTCCGCCGGATCAAAAAGGTGGTGCGAGGCAGCTAGGCCAACTGCTGGCTGTCGGCGTTCGGCAGCTTTCGGGGGTGCTACTGACGGTTTCGAGCGTCGCGCGACAGCCGCGTTTGCCGAGTAGGCTCAAGGAATTTCACCCCGATCCCTTCACGTTTGGACCGACGATCCTCGTGACACAAGACCCGTTGCTATCGTTTGGCCGTGGCCAACTTTTCTGAAGTGGATGACCGCTGCTGGCGAAAGCGGACACGCATCGTCGTCGAGAGTGCAGATCGGTGCTACGCCGACACATGTACGTGCTCACTCGCCATACGGTCGCGATGATCAATCAAGAGACATTGGCAAGCCCGGTCGTCCCCGAAGGCATGACCTCAATCCGACTATTCCACGAACGCTCGTTCGACCACAAATGTGCCGGGACGTGCGTTGCTGCCTTCTTCAAAACCCAGCGTCTCCAGGACGCGCATGGCCGCTGATCGGTGCGATCGCCTACACGTTCGGGGGACTGGCGACAGACACAGAGGGGCGTGTGCTTGGGGGGCAGGGCACCATCGCAGGCCCTTATGCTGCCGGCGAAATCACCGGTCATTTCCATGGCACGGCACCGAACGCCGTCTCGGTTCTCCGCGCGCTCGTTTTTGGCCGTGCCGCCGGACAAAGTACCGTGGACGATCTGAATGCCACTTATCTGATGCGACACTGACGTCGCCAACTGGTGCTCGATATGCAACATCAATAGACCAGGGTACTAGTATTCTCGATGACGGCAAAGAAGCGGGCCAACTCTTCGGGCGAAATATCAGGCAGCACACACCTATTGAGCATATCGTCCCTGTGCTCGCGGGAAAGATTGAGACAAATGATTGACCAACCTAACAGTCAGGTTCCGGCTGTCTATCATCATCGCATTGGCGATGTGACCGTGACGGCATTAAGTGACGGTGTGCTCGAGCGCGGGCACGACATGATGCGCAATGTTCCCGAAGACGAAGCTCGGGTGCATCTTACCAATGCATTTAGAAACGCGTTCCTACTCTCCGTGAATGCCTTCTTGCTGAGGTTTAGAGACCGGACAGTTCTCGTCGAGACGGGTTCTGGCAATTATCTTGGGCCGGAGGCGGGCAAACTCTTGGGCAACCTCAAAACTGCTGGAGTTTCTCCGAACGACATCGATACCGTTTTGCTGACACACATGCATCCGGATCACTCTGCGGGACTGACTGATATGACGACGGGTCAGGCCAATTACCCGAATGCCGAACTCGTCGTCCACGAGAATGAGCCCAAGTTCTGGTTTGACGACACGGCCATGAGCAAGGCGACAGAGCGCGAGAAAACGCTAATGTTCCAACAGGCAAGAGAGCAGTGCGCACCTTATCAAGATCGCCTGCGCACATTCACAACCGGGGAAGTGCTGCCTGGTATTACGGCCGTGCCTTGTCATGGCCACACGCCGGGCCACTGTGGCTTTCTGATCGAGTCCAGTGATCAATCGCTATTGATTTGGGGGGATACTGTGCACATGCCGGAGGTCCAGGTCCCGCGACCCGAAGTGACGATGGTGGTCGATGTCGATCCGGATATGGCCGAGGCCTCGCGCCGGCGCATCTTTGATATGGCCGCGCATGAACGTCTTTTGGTTACGGGCATGCATTTGCATTTCCCAGGATTCGGCCATGTCGCAAAGTCCGGTGATAGCTATCAATTTATAGCGGAACCATGGCGCCAGATTCTGGATTGAGCCGAGCCAATAAGACTGGATTGTGGACGTTCCGACGTTTGTGAAAGGCGGCGACGCGTACTGCACAGATGGCTGGAATGATCAATTGCCGATTTCGCGGCAATACGGGATAGCGTAGACGACAGCTGGTTCAAGCTGCACGACGAATCTCTGCAGCCTAGCTCTCAGGGAAATCGCTTATCAGAGAACCCGCGTATCCGGTAACGCTGACGCGATGTTCGGGTAGGCCTTGTCCCAGCCCCTCAATCGCAAACAGGCTTCCCGCCATTGGCTCGTTGTCGAGCTGCTGTTGCGAGAGAAACTTGCACCCCGAAGTTACATAGAGAGTGCGCAGTTCCTTGCCGCCAAAGCAGACACAGGTTGGGTTGGTCACCGGCAGTTCGATCCTTCTGTCGATCGTTCCATTCGGTTGATATCGCACGATCTGGGAGCCAGAAAAGAAGGCTTGCCAGATGCAACCATCCACATCGATGCACGCGCCATCGGGGCGCTCTCGGGCAGCCGTATGATCTGCAAAAACCCGTCTGTTCGTTATTGCACCGTCGTCGGGATCGATATCAAACGCCCACGTCGTAAAGCGTCGTGTGTCCGTGAAGTAGAATGTCCTACCGTCGGGCGAATGAACGATCCCGTTGGTGACGATGACGTCATCGAGCAACTTGGTGACGGTGCCATCGGTTTCCAACCGGTAGATCGAACCGTTCGGCCGGCTGAGCTGGTTATCCAGCGTGCCTGTCCAAAAGCGCCCCTTTGCGTCCGCGCGTCCATCGTTGATGCGGTTGTCGAGGCCGTCGTCCACCTGGGCGATCGGTTGCACTCGACCAGATCTGGGGTCGAACAAGGCCAACGTCAGGTCTGTCGCGATCAGCAGGCAGTTCGTATCCGTCAATGCCAGCGAACCGACGTAGTTGCTATCGATGTGGAAAACAGAGTGTTTTCCCGTCTCGGAATGCAAACACTGAACCGACGGCTTTTCGATATCGATCCACCAAAGTTTGCCCGTCTTTTCGCACCAAAGTGGCGTTTCCCCGAGATGATCCTTGGAAGCCAAAACCTCTGCAACTGAAGATACTCCTTCCCGCATTTATTATTGCCTTTCATCAAATAGGGCGCGTCTGCGCGCAACACAGGCCGAAAGCCACCACTGCTGACCACAGCTCAAGTCAATGCGATGGCTCGAAGCTCAGCCGGAGTTGTTGTCGGCAAACCGAAGAATTCCAGATAGGCCGGGATCTGCTCGAACAGCATGTCGAGGCCGATCTGGATCTCACAGCCGCGTTGTCGTGCCACTTCGAGAAACGGCGTGATCTGTTTGGTCATAACAACTTCGCCGACCAGCGTGGACGACGGAACCTGAGCGAGGTCAATCGGCAGTGGGTCGTTCGGTTTCATGCCGAGGGGGGTAGCGTTGACGATCACGTTCCAATCGCTGGTGGCCTCCGCATTGAGATCGAGTTCGACGCGCGGATAGTGTTGTTTCAACCGGGTCGCCAGGGCGTCCAGTTTTGATCTGTCGGCGTCGCGTAGACCTAACCGCGCAACATCGGCAGCGGCCAACGATGCGGCGATGGCGGAGCCGACCCCGCCGCATCCGACTACGAGTACACTTGCGCCATCAAGACTGCGCCCCTTGTGTTGAACGCCACGGACGAACCCATCACCGTCGAACATGTCTCCAATCAATCGGCCGTTTTGGTCGAGGCGGACGGCATTGCAGGAGCCAGTTATTTTGACAGTAGTCGACACGTCGTCGAGCAATTCGACGACAGCAACCTTGTGAGGCATCGTGATCAGGCAACCAAGAAAGTTGCTGAGCCGGGTCAGGGCAGGAAAGAGCCCAGCCAAGTCGTCGACCTTGCAACCCATCGGAACAACCAATGCGTCGATGTCATGCCTGTCGAAGTAAGGATTGTAGATCAGTGGTGCTCTGAAACTCTCCGTTGGGAAGCCGAGATGTGCGATGATCCGGGTTGTTCCACTGATTCTCATTGCGCTTCGCTTGGCCCCGCAAAACTGCCCGTACCTGTTTTGGGCATGCCTTTCGGCCTGAGCGACCGTTTTTGAGCTGCGATACGGAACGGCGCATTGGGGGCGCCGTAACCTCGGTACCCGTTCCGACGCTCGACGATTTCGAAAAAGAAGCCTTCGCCGTAGGTCGGGCTGTAGAGCTGGAAGAACTCGCCACCATCATCGCGGTCGTAGAGGATGTTGTTGTCACGGAGTATTGCGGAAAGCTGAGGTTCGATACCAAGACGCGCCTCGAGGTCGTCGTAGTAGTTCGGCGAAATCTCCAAGGGCTTGAATCCTCGATCTTGCAAGGCCGATGCGGTCGCGAACATGTCGTTGGTTTTGAGAGCGATGTGCTGGACCGCCGATCCGAAATTCTCTGCAATAAAGTGTCCCGCGAGCGTGCGCCGGTTCTCGGCGCCGTTGAGCGTAACGCGAAGACTGCCGTCATTGTTCTCGATGACCTGGCTGCGGATCAGCCCCGACGGGTCGGGCACGTCGACCATCGCGGTCTTGCGCGTGGCAAAAATCGACGTATAGAACAATAGCCAGGTGAGCAGTTCGCCGTAGTCCATCGTCTGGGCGATGTGATCGATCGACACCAGGCCCGCACCGGGCGGTGACGACGCATGGTACCCTGCCTTGAACTCGATCTCCCAGACCTTCGCGAGATCGCTCTGGTCATCAAGGAAGTGCAGGATGCTGCCACCAACACCACGTATCGCCGGGATCTCCAGTTCTCCAGGACCGACCGGTTGGGTGAAGGTCTGGGCACCAAGCGTCCTGGCTCGGTCAATCGTCGCCTCGGCGCTGCTGACTTTTAGGCCAATGTCGCAAACCGACGTGCCGTGCACGACGTACGCACTGTGGGCGAAGCCTTCGCGCTCCTGGTTGATGACGATGTTGATGTCGCCTTGGCGCCAAAGCGCGACGTCCTTTGAAATGTGTCTGCCGGCTTGGGCAAAGCCGAGTTGCGAGAGGATGGCGCCAAGCTGCCCGGCATCGCGATCATCGGTGGCAAACTCGATGAACTCGACACCGGAAACTTCGATACGGTCCGGCAGCTCTGGCACATCGATCGCAATGTCGGCCTCGGCGCGCCTGACCTGATCCATCAGGTAGACGAGAGAGCGATATCCATCGACGGAGATCGACTTCGGCGAGCCGCTGCGGAATTGGTCATTAAAAATTTCGAGCGACAAAGGTCCGTTGTAACCGGTTGCAGCAACGGCGCGCATGAAATCCGTTACGGCCAAATCACCTTCGCCCGGCATGTTGCGAAAGTGACGACTCCAGTAGAGTAGGTCCATGTCGATCAATGGCGCATCTGCCAGTTGAACGAAGAAGATCTTGTCACCTGGGATTGAGCGGATGGTATTGACATCGATCTTGCGCGCCAGCGTGTGAAAGCTGTCGACGATGAGGCCGACATTTGGGTGATCTGCGCGGCGCACGATCTCCCAGGCATCACGATGATCACTGATGTGCCGGCCCCAGGCGAGCGCTTCGTAACCGATCCTGAGGTTGCGTTTCGCTGCCCGATCTCCAAGCTCGCGTAGATCCGCCGCGGCACGATCGATACCGCCAAGAGCATGCGGAGAGACGTTGGAGCAGATCAGAACGAGATCCGTGCCAAGCTCCTGCATCAGGTCGAACTTGCGTTCAGCACGATCGAAGGCCTGCCCACGATGCGGTTCCGGCAAGCCTTCGAAATCACGGAACGGCTGGAACAGCATGATCTCAAGACCTTGATCGCGCACCATCTGCCCGACATCTTTCGGCGAGCCGTCGAACGTCAGGAAGTCGTTCTCGAAGATCTCGATGCCGTCGAAGCCGGCAGCAGCCACAGCTGCGAGCTTTTCTTGCAGGTCACCGCTGATAGAGACTGTGGCGATGGACGTTTTCATGCTCAAGCTCCCGATGCGTCGTTGCACTTGGGCGCAGACACGAAGTGAAGATATGCTTGCGGTGACTGCAAGTTTCAAAGCAAGCTTGGCTTGCAAGCCACAAACAATAGCAATGATACCGTAGTTTTGTGTCCCAAGCACTGAAACGTCGGTAAGTTTCGGCCTATACCGACGGATTGGTTATCCCAACAGCGTTGAAAATGTAGCTTTCTGAATGAAGTGCAGCCGCCGAACTTGAGACCGATCAACGGAGAACCGCATGTATTGTCGAGCCACAATGTGGGCGCTGGCCGCCATTCCGCTGCTTACGACCTCAACTCTCGCCCAAGGCTTTGCAGAACGCGAGCGCAAAGCACTGGCCGAACCATTCGTCGGGATAACAACAAATGGAAAGCCAGAACGCGGACTGTTTGCGATCCGGCCAAGCGGCGCCGATATGGCCTCGGTCCGGAATGCGGCAAACGCACTGTTGGCCAGTCTGAGCGGCGCCCAACGCGGTCGCGCCAAATTCAAGATCGACGATATTCAGTGGCGCCAATGGATCAATATTCACCGTTTTCCTCGCCAAGGCGTTTCGCTCAATGAGATGACGGCCGCGCAGCGTCGGCTGATACATGATCTGCTGCGCGCATCGTTAAGCGCCAAGGGGTACGAAACGAGCCGCGATATCATGCGGCTCAATCAGTATCTGGGCGAGTTGATTTCAAATCTCCATCATTACGGCGAGTTTCGCTATTGGATCGCCGTGATGGGCGAGCCATCCGCAACCAATCCCTGGGGATGGCAACTCGAAGGACATCATCTGATCATCAATTTCTTCGTGCTCGGCGATCAGATCGTCATGACGCCAGCGTTCATGGGCTCCGAGCCCGTGTCTGCCAAAACTGGCAAATACGCAGGCACGATCATCCTGCAGGATGAACAGAACACGGGATTGGCGTTGATGCGATCCATGAACGCCGACCAACAGCGCGCGGCTCACATTGGCGCGCTCGGCCGGTTCGGCGAAAACGTCGCCGAGGCCTACAAGGACAATATCGTGCTGCCGTTCGAGGGTATCCCCGCCACTCAGTTATCGGCCAATCAGCGCGCAGCGCTCGTCAATCTGATCGCACTCTATGTTGGCAACATGCGCGAGCTGCACGCAAAGGCCAAGATGGAAGAGGTGAGGAAGCATCTCGACCGGACCTATTTTGCCTGGAAGGGCGACGCAGAACCGGACTCTGTATTCTACTATCGCATCCACAGTCCGGTGATCCTGATCGAATTCGATCATGCTGGAACGATCGCGCTGGACGGCCCACGCGGGAAGCCGACGCGCCGCCACATCCACACGGTTGTCAGAACACCGAACGGCAACGATTACGGCAAGGACTTGCTGCGCCTGCACTATCAAGCCCATAAGCATGAGCATCGCAAGTAGCAGGCTCAGCCCGCGCAATCGCTGGCCAAAACTACGACAACTGGTCCGATACGCTTCATTGCCGGTTCAGTTGCGGAGTGTAGAGCCGCGTACTCTTAGATGGCATAGAGTTAGGCAGCCGAATCGGCATCAGGAACGAAGTCAACGGCTTACTATTCGGCGAGTAAGGCCGCGGTTGTCGGCGTGCAGTTATGCGAAGCGATAATTCACATCCAATCCGATCGCGAATGCACTCTAGACCTCATCGATGCCCGTCATCGCGACACGAGTAAATTGCTGAGTTCGACATGTAGGCTTCTGTCAGGCAACGCGATGGCGTTATTAATAATCTTGAATGCCCTCAGCATTGAGTTGAGGCGGATAACACTGGAGAGAAGACACGTAATGCGAGTGCTCACGCAAATCCCAAATCACGACTTGGTAGAGGCCCAGAAAGTTGCCCAACTGGCAGAGCGTGCCGGGTTTGACGAAATCGTGACGGCAGAGAATGCTCATGGCCCATTTCTGCCCCTGGGAGCTGCCGCGCTTGTCACGGATAGAATTCAACTTGGAACGGCAGTTGCGATCGCATTTCCCCGCTCACCAACCGTGATGGCTCACTCTGCTTGGGATCTCAACGTTGCTTCAAAAGGGCGTTTCCGCCTCGGCCTCGGCACACAAGTCAAGGCACACAACGAGCGCCGGTTCGGTGTGCCGTGGTCAGCACCGGCCCCCCGCCTGCGCGACTATATCGGAGCAGTTCGCGCATTGTGGGATGCTTGGGAGACAGAGGCACGGATCGACTTTCATAGTGACACATATGACCTGACGCTGAGCACGCCGAACTTCTCACCCCGACCGACAGGACTACCGCGCATACCGATTTCCGTTTCGGCCGTTGGCCCAGCAATGCTCAGTCTTGGCGGAGAAGTTGCTGATGGCATTCGGCTTCATCCGTTCTCAACCCGCCAGTACCTGAGCGAAGTCTCTATTCCGCGCATCGAACGGGGGCTCGAAAAGGCAGACCGCCAACGCGGAGATGTCGAAGTCATAGCAGGCGGTTACGGGTTCATCGGAACCGGCCCCGACGACCAGGCCATCGCACGCGCGAGGGCGTATGTTCGATTCCGCATCGCGTTCTACTGCTCGACCCGCGCATACTGGGATGTCCTGCGCCTGCACGACCTCGTTTGGCTTGGAGAAAACGTGAACCCGTTGCCGCGAGAAAACCGCTGGGATGAAATGGCAGAGCAAATTCCTGACGAGAAGATCGATTTGTTTGCAACTCTTGCAAAGTACGAAGACCTGCCGGCTTCAATTGAGAAGCGCTATGGTGGACTTGCAGATAGCGTCCTGCTGCAAATTTCGTCTGCTGACGACGTGGATCGTTTGGCTGAATGTATTGCTGCCATTCAAAGGATACCAACTGCCTACAGTGGACGCCCCTGATCATCAGCACGCAAAATTTACTTCTGGATACGATTGCTCTGTGCGGCGCTGTGCCGAAACCGTGAGGTGGGCACTTGAAGTATGGCCGCGCTCCAGCGCCAGCACCCTGTTCGCAAAGCCAACGGATGATTGGAGCCGTATTAATTGCCGCATGAATTGACTGAGCCTGCGATGATCGCAAGTGTGTCGACACCCCCGAGGGCTGCTTCGTAGACCTCGCGTCGAATGCGCAACCGAGTGCTCAGTTCACGGGTGTTCCCAGCACAACGCTTGTAGCTGCTCGGCACGACCGACGTGATGATCAATAACCGGCAATAGTTGTTTAGTGGAAATGTCTGTGACGGCTCCCGGAGCAAGAGGCAGTGGCTTCCAATGACGGGCCTGTGCGGTTTGATGCCAAATCAATTCACCCGTCAGATATCACGCCGCTTTTGGACAGCGCACGAAGCTCATCATCGGTAACGTCAAGCCGGTCGCGCAATACTTGATGGGTATGCTCACCAAGCGCTGGAGGCGCGGTTAGTGTAGCTTGCGGTGCACCGGGGAACTTGACCGGCCGGCCGGTCATTTGGATTTCGCCGATGTCGCGGTGCTCGACCTTCACGACCATGCCGCGCGCCTGCGTATGAGGATGAGAAAGAGCAGCGGTGATACCGAGTATCGGTGCATAGGGAACGTCATGCTCTTCCAGTCGCCGCTCCCATTCTGCGACTGTCTTTGATTGCACGACGTCTGCGATTATCTCCTCGAGGATCTCGCGATTTTCACGCCGATCGGGCAATGTAGAGAACCGTAGGTCATCCGTTAGTTCGGGTCGCTCCAACGCCTGACAGAGCTTCGGCCAAAAGGCTTCGGATAGAACAGCAATGATGATGTGTCCGTCGGCTGCAGCGAAGCTACCGTAGGGAACAATGGTCGGGTGCATTGAACCGACTGGTTGAGGATCTCTTCCCGTAACGAAAGAGAGTTGGGCCAAATAGCCGAGCATTCCGATGAGGCCATCGTGGAGGCTGATGTCGATTGCACGGCCGTGGCCGGTGAGGCTTCGTTCGTGCAGCGCGGCGAGAATAGCAATCGGGCCGTAGACCCCGCCCACCATGTCGCCGATAGGTAGCCCGAGTTTCACCGGTGAACGCCCGGCCTCCCCATTGACACTAAGCGCACCGCTCATGGCCTGGGTGACAATATCGAACGACGGCTTGTCCCGCAGCGGGCCGGTCTGGCCAAAGCCGCTAATCGAACAGAAGATCAGCCCTGGATTGATTGCGGAAAGCGCATCATAGCCGAGGCCAAGTTTGTCCATGACGCCGGGGCGATAGTTCTCAACCAGAATGTCTGCCTTGGAGGCAAGCCGGCGCAGCAGATCCTTGCCGGCTTCCTGCTTGAGATCGATGACCACGGACTTCTTGTTGCGGTTAAGTGCAAGGTAGTAATGGCTCTCTTTGCCAACGAGCGGCGGGAAGTTGCGTGTATCATCTCCGGTTGGAGGCTCGACCTTGATGACCTCGG
>JAGDYV010000157.1:0-708 GCA_049116495.1 Hyphomicrobiaceae bacterium
GGTTGCAGCTTTCGCAGAAATTGTGCGTCATCGGCGTGATAAAGCCGACGCGGCCGCCGGTTTCCTTGACCTGCACATAACGCGCCGGCCCACCAGTTTTGTAGGGAATGTCTTCGAGCGTATAGCGGCTCGCTAGGTCGGCGCGGACCATCGACAGGGGCAGATACTGGTCGGTCCGATCGCCGTCGATCTCGCCAAGCGGCATCGTCTCAATCAAAGTCAGGTCATAGCCGTTGCCATGCGCAAACTTCATGAGATCGTCGATCTCGTCATCGTTGACGCCCTTGAGGGCGACCGCATTGAGCTTGATCTGCAGGCCTGCGCGCTGGGCCGCCGCCATCCCCGCGAGCACCTTGTCGAGGTCGCCCCAACGGGTGATTTCCTTGAATTTGTCCGGCTTCAGCGTGTCGATCGATACGTTCACGCGGCGCACACCATAGTCGACCAGTTCGTCGGCAAATCGTGTCAGCTGACTGCCATTTGTCGTCAAGGTCAATTCCTCAAGCGCCCCGCTTGCCAGGTGCCGCGACAGATCCTTGAACAGATGCATTATATTGCGCCGCACAAGCGGTTCACCGCCCGTGATGCGCAGCTTCCGCACGCCCTTGTCGACGAACGCGGTGCACAGACGGTCAAGTTCTTCCAGCGTCAGCAGATCGCGTTTTGGCAGGAACGTCATGTGCTCCGACATGCAGTAGACACAGCGAA
>JAGDYV010000158.1:0-15038 GCA_049116495.1 Hyphomicrobiaceae bacterium
GGGCGTCGTCCAGACATGACCCCAACCGGAAGAACTGGTGACTGGCTCAGTTGCGATCTCGATCCGCGTCCATGATCTCACGAAGCGCCTGCAGTTCTGGGAGGAGCTTTTTTACCCGAGCTTCGGAGAACGACATCCTAAGTCTTGCAACGTCCTCGTCGAGTGAACCAATGGCCTTGTGCCGAAATTCAATACCCTTCTTTGTAATCCAAACGCGCTTGGACCGCCCATCGTCTTCATTTGCCCGCATGACTACGAGTTCAGCTTTGACCAAACCAGCCAGCGTGTGCGTCATCGTAGTCTTCGGAACTTGGAACGCCTGCGCCAGTTCCAGCGGTGTGCGCCCGTCCTTCACCCGGACCAGGTGATTGAGCACAGTGAAGTGCGGCACGAGCATACCGTCAGGTAGTCGGGCCTGGAGCAGAGCCCGACTGAGTTGCTCAAGAATGCCAATCTCGGTGAAGAAACGAAAATAGTCCGATCCGTGCTTGTCAGGCATTCCTTATCCGACTCTCAAGCGGCCAGCGCGGTGTTCGAGGGGTGCGCGCACCGTACCCAAGCAATCCCAACATTTGGATCGTCTCACCGTTGCGGGCAAATTGCGCGTGGATCGACGTATGCAGCTTCCTCATTTCCGCGTATTCCTGCAAAGCCTGACTAACTGGCCTAAGAGCCAAACCGGCGCCAGTTGCCGCAAGGTTCAGTCGTAGCCAGCGGCGACCAGCTTCAATCTGTTCGGACCGACTGTTTCCAGATGTTCGTATCACAGACATAGCCGGTGCGGAGAGAATTGCGTTTGCCGTGTCTTCAATCGGAGCACGCGCGTTTGGATTGTCAATGTCAAGAGCGGCCTCGCGCGTCGCAAGTCCGAGCAAGACAAGTGTATCTATCATTGGACCTCCAACATCAATGCCATCTGGATTGGCATTGATCTCCGCCTTGCCAAGCCTCAACAGGTCAATGCTCTCCTTCCACGCTGCTGGTGTTTGCACCTCGGTCATCCACGCGTCATGGGCAATGCGACGAAGCTCGTCTCGCTCAGCGCCTTTGAGAAAGATGTCGGCATGTACCTCAAGCGGTAACGCGGCCTGGGTGTCGACTAGTCGCTTGTCGAACATTTCCTTGTGCGATCGGCGCGCAATGGCGTGCCGAAAAAGTGGATTTGGCTTTGCTGCGCCCGCCTCGAATGTGCAGGCGGCTACAGGTCCCTCTTCACCGTCGGGAAAGAGGGTGGTCTTGACGCCAATTCGTTCACTGGCTGCGGCCATCTCCATCAGTTCTATAAAGCAGCCCATGCCAATGGTGAGTTGTCGTGCGAAGGGATCGGTGACAGGGAGGTTCCGCTTCTTGTCGCGATGGATGGCAAGACGATCGTCTCCTACGAGCTCGATTTCCCAGGGTTGCCGGTTGTGCGGATTAGGAGCAAGCAGCGCGTATGAAAGTGCACGCAGCCTCGGATCATCGTAATTGCCGGCACGATCCCAAGGTTCGAGTGCCTTCGTAGGCGTCCGTGTTGCCAGGAAGCCGCCGACTGGGGCCGCAGCGGCAAAGATCGCGCCGCCGCCAATGAGCGCAAGTGACTTTCGTCGAGACATCTGCATGATTCATCTCCAATAGTACGATATCGCACTTTATATAGTACGATATCGTACTAGTAAAGCCTCGTTGCGATGTTTGTTTTCAAAGATTGTGAAGGCACTACATGGCTTCTCCGGGCCCTTTTCTGCCTGTCGATGACTGGCAGTTTTGGGGGAGCATCAGTCGCTCTTAGGCGGCTGATTGTGAGTTCGGTGTAACGCTTGCTGATTACACTGAACAGACGCATACCAACCCAGGTAGGATTTGGTTAGTGATACCGCTAGATCTTTGGACATTGGGAGTTTGTGAAATGACAAAGTTCGATTGGCACAGCGGTGATATTACAAGAGACACGCCGGTTACGCCGGACTATAGAAACACACAAAAAGTGCGCCGGTTCCTGAAGTCACAGTGCGGTAGTGAATTCGTTTTCGACCGAGACTTCATGCGGTGGATCAAGGATGGCTCTGACAAAACCATGGGCGACGTTGCTGATGAGTGGCGAAGACGGAAGTCGCCGAGTAAATCAAACCATCGAGTTAGGCCAGCGCCACCAAAACGGCGATTCTGAACCGAAGGCTTGTTGATGACTGTCAGCCTGCCAGACCAACTCCTTGATGCATCTCATCAGCGTCTGACCAATGTACGGTGGAAACGGTCAGCCAAGTCGAACTCACAATGCTATCGAGGGGTTGTTGGCGTCGAAAATGCCAAGAGGGATGCTTGGCCTGAGAGTGCCCGGCTGTATTCGGCAAGTGTCAACGTGCTCCAGCCAAGCGCCGATGCCACAACAACCGCCACGCCAACTCGTTCATTGGAGAAGTTGGCAATTGCGAGGCCGATCAAGGGTAACACTTGGATCATGTGTGTTGCTAAAAAATGAGAGACACGCAGGTCTCCGGCAATGAGGGACCAACCGGTAAAAGCCATGCGCGCTCCACCGTCCGACGGAATGGCGCCAACGTAAGGCGACATGCGCGCGCCAATTGTGAACGCGGTATAGAGTGTGAGAAGCGTGCCGCCAATCAATCCGAGTGCAATAGCCCATCTCAGCGCCGGTGACAGGCCGGCATTGACATCAAACGCTACGGCTACGCCAATGGCGCCGGCAGCTCCAATCACCATGATCGCTGCGATCGCCATGACCGACCACATAAAGCGATTGAACGGAGTGGACATGTTGAAGTGTGAATGCTCCGCACGTGCCGCTTGGGAAATGATGTAGCCCATTTCGACGATACACGCTGCAAGGAAAGCCATTGCGATGACAACCATAGTAGCGCTGGACCGCAGAGACGCGCTTAAAGTGGAAATAACGAGCGCCAGTGTTGTAGCATGAATTGCCAACGATAACGCGAACTTGAGTGGCTTGGCCCAAACCGAAACAGTGCCATCGATTACCCGGTCATCCACCAACGCCAGTACAAGCGTAAGGATGAATCCGGTGATCATCGTGCCTGCCACAGTCCAATATACCGTTTCAGGTAAAGATGTTTCAGAAATCAGTGTGTGCGTGCCCGACATTGCTCGCCCTTCAGGGTAATCGTTTTTTCGTTACGTCTGAAGGAGCTATTCGGTTCGACACGTCGAGAAGGCGCAGGCGACCATGTCTCTTCGTGGCCCTGAGCGACGAAGTGGTCTCGCGCAGTGAACGGAAGCTTTCTGGGTGTATAGCGGACCACCCACCGACGAACCCCTCACCACGCGTTTGATCCACTGCCAACTATTACGTTGTCGGCTCGTCAGCCATAATTCATTGGGCAATACTTGCCATTTTCGCACATCATCGACGGTGTCAGGTCAGCGTCTTTGAAAGCGCTGAACGCTATCCCGGTGAAACCTGCCCGACTAAAGGGTTATTCAAGACTTAGCAGTTAAAATGCTGCCGAGGTGGGCTTGCGGGGCATATTGTCAGGGAGTGTTTCTTTGTTTCTTCGTTCTTGTGCCCTGATTTCTGTGGTCTTCGCGCTTGGCGGTTGCGACGATGTTGTTGCGGTCAGCCCAGCACCGTCGCAGTGCCCGGTCGTTCAATACTCCACAGCGCTAGTCAATCCGATAGATGAAATCCAGATTTGGGTTGGCAACCGCAGTGGGTTTGCTGCGAGACCCTTGTTGACGATCACGGATCCGAGCCGCATCGAACGAGTGAAATCGTTTTTTAAGAAGCGTGCGGATGGTTGGTTTGTCGCAGCGGGCCCCAACTACAATCCAGCGTCACGGATGCCAACGTCGGAGTTCACGGCCAAGTTCATGCGCAACAATCGGGTGATCACGTATATAGGCTGGGGCTACAATTACATGGAAACGCCGGGTTGTGGGCTCGAGGTCGCTCGAGTGCTGCCGGCACCGGATCGACCGGCTCTGTTGCACGCCGTATTTGGGAGCAATGCGCGTTCGTAATCCACTATTCCCGTGTCATGTCCGCGTTCGTCTGGAGTTGGCCCTTTTCGACGATGCGCTGCGGCGCAGCAAGTCGGCAGCTATTTGGTGGTACGGCAGACCAACAGGCAACCACGCCCGACGGTCGAAAACGACCCTGGTTGTGTCAAAAGACGAATGCTGATTCAGTTCTTCCGCGGCTTTGCGGGGGCATGGCATGAAGCGGTTTATCGAAGGCCAGGGCGGGATCAGATCACACTACTGCCGGAGTGCCTGGACGACTGGGCTGATGAAGACAATCCGGTCCGCGTCATTGAGGCGTTTGTCGAAGCGCTTGAGCTTCGCAAGATTGGTTTTTCGAGTGTTGATCCGAAGACGACTGGTCGGCCTGCGTATCACCCTGCTGTTCTGCTTAAGCTCTATATCTATGGCTATCTCAATGCCGTGCAATCGAGCCGTCGCCTGGAGCGCGAGGCACGCTGCAACGTGGAGGTGATGTGGCTGCTTGGCCGTCTCGTGCCTGACCACAAAACCATCGCCGAGTTCCGCCGGACCAACGGTCCGGCCATCGCCAAGGTGTGCGCACAGTTTGTTGAGTTGTGTCGGCGGCTGGGTCTCCTAACACATGCCAGCGTTGCCATCGACGGTTCGAAGTTCAAGGCCGTGAACAACCGCGACCGCAACTTCACCGAAGCCAAGATGAAGCGGCGCATGGTGCAGATTGTGGAGAGCGTCTCCCGTTACATTCACCAACTCGAAAGTGCCGATCGTCAGGAACAGACGAACGCTATCGTCATGCGCACCAAGCGCCTGAAGGAAAAGATCAGAAAACTCAAAGACGAGATGGATCGCTTGGAAGGCGTGAATGAGCACCGCTGTGCCGAGCCAGACAAGCAGATCTCGATGACGGACCCTGATGCCCGGTCGATGACAACCAGCGGGCGCGGCTCAGGCGTTGTTGGCTACAATGTTCAGACTGCCGTTGACACGAAACACCATCTCATCGTCGCGCATGTCGTGACGACAAGCGGATCGGATCGCTCCCAGCTCGCGCCAATGTCGAAGCTGACCAAGCAGGTTCTGGAAGTCGACAAGCTCGATGTCGTCGCTGATCGCGGCTACTTCTCAAACAAGCAGATCCTCGAATGCGCTGATGCGGATATCACCGTCACCTTGCCAAAGCCGCAGACCTCGAACAACAAACTCAAGGGGCTCTTCGTCAAAGCCGATTTTCGATACGTCCCTGATGATGATCGTTATGTGTGCCCGGCAGGTGAGCTGTTGGTGTTCGTCTCGCGCAAGAAGGAAAATGATCTTAACTACCGTCGATATGCAACCAAGCAATGCGGCGGCTGCAAACTCAAGAAGCACTGCACCCGTGCCGCGCAGCGCGTCGTCACCCGTTGGGAACATGAGCAGGTTCTCGAAGATGTTCAGCGCCGGCTTGATGAGGACCCTGAGGCGATGCGCACGCGGCGCGAAACGGTCGAGCATCCGTTCGGGACGATCAAGGCGCGTATGGGCGCGACGCATTTTTTGATGAAGCGGCTGCACAACGTGAAGACTGAGATGTCGCTTGCCGTGCTGGCCTACAATCTGACCCGAGTGATGAACATCGTCGGAATTAAGCCGCTCATCGCCGCGATGCGGGAGTGATTGGGCTTGCTTTTTGCACAACATGCCCTGTCCGCGCTTCAGATAGCCCTCACAGCTGTACTGATGCCGTCTCGTCTTGAGATTCGCCAAACCCTTGCGTCGCCTGACTTACGAAGCGATGCAACGAGCGAGCGAAGGTTTTGACACGACCAAGACCCACTGCCGAAGTTTAGTACTGCCTAATAATTCTTAAGTTGATAGCCGCTGCTGGTGGAAGCCTACATGGTTCGCCGTCGCGAGAAAAAATCGGTGCTTTGTCGACACACAAATCGGCATGTCAGCCACACGGGGAGAATGATCAAGGAGCGGACGTTTTTGATCTATCCTGAACGACGCCCGGGTTAAGGCGAAGCAGCGCGCAGCTTGAAAACACGATCTGAGGCTCAACTGATCAAGCTCGGTTGAGTGTTACGCGCAGACACGCTCACTTGATTCGTTCTCGGCTAGATCATTCGTTCCAAAACTTTCGCGGAAGAAAGCACTCCCGGAAGGCCAGCGCCCGGATGGGTGCCAGCGCCGACAAGATAAAGATTACCGATTCCTTCTGCACGATTGTGAAAGCGGAACCAGGCTGATTGCGTGAAGTGTGGGGCTATGGAAAATCCGGCGCCTGCGACGCTCAAATAACGTTCTTCAAAGTCTACAGGCGTCATAAAGAATGGTGCGCGGATGCATATTTTTAGACCTGGCATCATGGTTGCATCCAGCGCTTCAACAATGCGCTCTTGCAGGCGCGGTCCTTCACGCTCCCAATCAACGTTTCCGTCAAGGTTAGGAACGGGGCAGAGAACATAAAATGTTTCATGCCCGGGTGGTGCAAGTGAGGGGTCCGTCGCCGTTGGACGGTGAACGTAGAGTGAAAAATCATCCGTAAGAACCTTGCGATTGAATATGTCGTGTAGCAACTCACGATAACGTTCGCCAAGCCAGATCGTATGATGCGCGATATCCTGATACTGGCGGTCAGTGCCAAAGTAGAGAACATAGAGCCCCATTGATTTGCGCGATCGCAATTTCAGTTTCGGCGCAATTGACAGAGCTCCTTTTGGCAGCATCTTGTTATAGAGATACAAAGGATCAACATTTGACACGACAAAGTCGGCACGAACTGACGTGCCGTTCTCCAATTGGACTCCAGTTGCTTTTCTGTTGGCCAATTGAATTTCGGTAACCGTCTCCCCAAGTCGCAGGTCAACACCTTCCTCCTGCATGAGCTTCGTCAAGCTTCTGACCAGTTGCCCCGTGCCACCCATGGCGAAGTAAACACCCCACTGCTTTTCAAGATAGTGAATAAGACCGTAGATGCTTGTCGTCTCGAACGGATTGCCACCAACGAGCAGCGGTTGAATCGAGAAGGCTTGCCGCAGCTTGTCGTTCTTCAAATGACTTGAAACGAGCTGCCAGACCGTACGGTCGCTGCGCAGTCGTACGAGCTGTGGTATCTGCTTTACCATCGTCCATGGAGCATGAAATGGCTGATCAGCGAGCTTTTCGAAGCCGACTTCATAAATCCGTTTTGAGTGCTCGATCAGTTTTCGATAACCAGCCTCGTCATTCGGCTCAATGCGCCTTATTTCGGCGATCGTTTTTTCAAATGTTCCGCCGTAGTCAAACGTGTCGCCATCGGGGAAGTAGAACCGGTACCAGGGATCAAGCGGCACAAAAGTTACGTAGTCTTCGAGGCGCTTGCCGAAGAGGGCAAACAATTCTTCAAACAGAAACGGTGCCGTAATGACCGTTGGCCCAGCGTCGTGGCGATAACCGCTTTCTTCGAACACTTGAGCACGACCACCGGCCCTTTCGCAGCGATCGAAAAGCGTGACGCCGTACCCCTTGGCGCGCAGCCTTAGAGCCGCAGCGATGCCGCCGAAGCCGCCGCCCACAACAACTGCCGTCGATCCCTTCGCGTAAGCTTGGCGTTTACCTGCCGTAGAATCCGAGAGCGTCATGAGCGCGCGCCTCTCACGCGCTGAGGTGCTGCGATCAGCGGTGCGGCACGTAGTTCGTCCAGGTTCTGACTTGCTGTACAGAAGCAGGCGATCCGCAACTGTTCGATCGTCGCGATCAGTTTGTCTCGTATTGCGCCGGTGCCTTCTAGCGCGTTTGGAAGAACGCCTGCTGCAATGCCGACCATATCTGCACCGAGCCGAATTGCTCGGGCGCAGTCTAGTCCGTTTCGAATGCCGCCAGAACCGATCAGCAAAGCATCAGGGCATGCTTCGCGGACCGACATAATAGCTTGCGCTGTTGGGATACCCCAATCCCGGAACGCCTCAGCAATTTCGCATTGAAGCTGGTTTGGCGCGCGCGCGCCCTCAACAGCTGCCCAACTGGTACCGCCAAGACCAGCAACATCTATGCCCGCGACGCCGGCCGCAGTAAGATTGCTAGCAACATTGGCAGACAGGCCGGCCCCGACCTCTTTAACTATTATAGGGAACGTACACTTTTTGCAGAGCGTTTCGATTTTATTGAGGAGACCGGACCAGTTCGTATCTCCTCCATTTTGCACGGCCTCCTGCAATGGATTGAGGTGAATGATCAACGCATCTGCCTCAATCATATCAACCGCACGATGGGCCATATCGACCCCGTCCCAAACATTCAGCTGGGCGGCCCCAAAGTTCGCGAGGATCGGTACGTCCGGGGCTGCGCGTCGGAGATCTCCACTGAAACCGCACGGGTTGCCACCCTCCAACGCTATGCGCTGCGAGCCGACCCCGAACCCGAGTTGCAGCGCGCCGCAGGCTTCGGCGATGCTTCGATTGAGTGAGGCGGACCTCTCCGCGCCGCCCGTCATCGAACTGACGAGTATTGGAGCACTGACGTTTCGACCGAGGAAAACCGATTCGAGATTGACGTCGGCCAAACACATTTCCGGCAGAGCATTGTGCTCGAATCGAACACCATCAAGCCCGGTGCCGTGCGTTGCCTGTGAAACGTCACCTGCCATGACGAGGTCGATGTGCTCAGTTTTTCGTCTTTCGATTTCGGACATTGGATTCCGCAGAGCTGAGAGGTTACTAGTCGAGGCCAGATCTAAAAGGGTGACACGATCGTATACGTCAGATGATGCTGACTTGGATCACGAGGACGACGGGGGCATGCCCCCATTGGGAAATCAGTTCTTGGAGGCCAAATGTTGCCTAACTCAGCCAGTCAAATCGAAATGTTAACGAGACCGTCCGCGACCATAGCGGACCTTTCGGTGTCATCGCAGTCGATCACATCTGCCGTGTCGAATGCCCTGTCAGAGCGTGGCGCAGCTTGCTCGAAACAGGATAGATTGAGAAACGCTATCAACTATAGCATGGCCTTGAATGGAAAGCAGGCGCGCGGCCAATTCCTTCTGCTCGTTTCTGAAGCCTGGGGCAGCAACTGGCACGACGCTTTGGACTGTGCTGTGGCGATCGAAATCGTGCACACCGCGTCCCTCATTATTGACGATTTGCCGGTTATGGATAATGCGTCCGTCAGACGGGGAGCAGAGGCCAATCATCGGAAATACGGAGAGGCTACAGCAATACTCGCTGCGATTGCGATGTTGAGCGAAGCGATGCAATGTATTTCCGAATCCACCGCACTCGCAGCCGATCGCCGGGCGGAAGCCATCGCATCAATTTCGAAGGCAGTGGGGCCCGAGGGTATGACGGGCGGTCAGCAGTTGGATCTTTATCCTGTTGGGGGCGAGCCTAACCATATCGAGTTGACACATGCAATGAAGACAGGCGCGCTGTTTGCTGCTGCTGCGGAAACAGGTTCCATATGCGCAGGTATTAATGGGGCGCGGCGTTGGCTAATGAGCGACTTTGGTATGCTGCTTGGCAAAGCCTTCCAGGAACTTGATGATATTATTGATAGACATGGCGTGGCAGACCAAGCCGGCAAAGATCTGCTGAAAGACAGAGAAAAAGCAACGATGGTTAGACTTTGGGGACGTGAGAAGGCAGAAGAACATGCACTGATGCAAATTGGCAAAGCTTTAGACTGCCTTGAGGCATCCGGTGCCAAGCAGGACGATTTACGCCAATACGTTTTGAGCTTGACGCAGGCGATGCGCAAAAGGCTAAGCAACCATGTCACGTGAGGCCGACGCC
This sequence comes from Hyphomicrobiaceae bacterium, assembly GCA_049116495.1. Lineage (GTDB taxonomy): Bacteria > Pseudomonadota > Alphaproteobacteria > Rhizobiales > Hyphomicrobiaceae > CAJQQK01. Next base: position 9,711 of record JAGDYV010000158.1, read on the forward strand.
GATCGATCAACTATCTTGCGACAGTCCCAGATCGGCCTGGCACTGTGCGCTACTATCATTTCAGGCTGGGCGGCTTTACATGTCTACGCGGTTTTCCTTTATGACTGGGGACAGCATTCTTATGCCACTGCACCTGCGCTAAGCATGCTTATCTGCTGGCTATATGTCGGCTTGTTCATTATAGCGCACGATTGCATGCACGGCTCTCTGGTGCCGTGGCGACCGGCCTGGAATAGCGCCATCGGACGACTCTGCCTGACGCTCTATGCCGGATTCGATTTCGATCAATTGAATCGCAAACACCATCTCCATCATCGCCACTCAGGTACGGCGGACGATCCGGACTTCGATGCAACACCGCCGCATGGGTTGTGGCATTGGTATATAAATTTCATACGGGAATATTTTTCGTGGCGTGAGCTTGTGTTCCTGACTGTGATCACCGGCGTTTATGTGTTCGTTTTAGAGGTGCGTTATCTGAACCTGCTCGTGTTCTGGGCGCTGCCTGCCATGCTGTCGTCGTTTCAGCTATTCTATTTCGGCACCTACCTGCCCCATCGGCCACGCGCTCAGCCCTTTGTTGATAGGCACCGGGCACGGGACATTGACTTCGGCTGGCTGCAATCACTCCTGACATGCTTTCATTTTGGTTATCATCATGATCACCACTTGGCGCCGAAAGAACCTTGGTGGCGCCTACCTCGCGTGCGGACGTCGAGGCTTGAAAGCGATCAAGCTTAGCGGATTACACGTTCGGACTAGTCCAAAGCCCGTCGCGCGGCAGAGAGAGAGCGTGACTGGTTCGTGACGCGCGTGTCGTCAAAGCTGTGCCAAATCCACTGGCGAAACAGGTAAGTTTCTGGAGTTTGTTTGTGCTAGCCCGCTCATCCCATGCCTTGGGACCCAGACGGCGCACCTCGGTACCAATTTCACGATAGATCCCGCGAGCTGAAGCAACAGCCCATGCCGAACGGAACGGGAGATGTGGTATGCCGTTCGTCGCCGATTTGTAATACGGTTCCGCAGTATTGAGCAATCGGTTGACGACAGTGAACAGTGCTGCGCGGTTCTCCGGTCGGGCCATGTTGTCGTGAGACAAGTCGGCCTCATGAAGCCATTTGCTAGGCAAGTAAACGCGTCCGACGGCGTGATCGGGGATGACATCGCGTGCGATGTTAGTCAGCTGGAAGGCTAGTCCGAGATCCGCGGCTCGCAGGAGGACATCGCGATCGCGAACACCCATGATCATGGACATCATGACGCCAACGACACCGGCTACGTGGTAACAGTATTCAAGCGTATCCTCGAGCCTCACATAGGTACGTTCCTGAGCGTCCATGTTAAAACCGGCGATCAGGTCGAGTGGATGACGGGACGGTATCGCGTGGTCTTTGCATACTACACTCAATGCCTGGAAAACCGGCTCGGTTGCCTGCCCCTCGCACGCATCCATCGTCTTGCGCTTCAACTCCTGTACGACCGAGAGCAAAGTATCCCGGCGCGGACTGCGAGTATCATCTGCAAATCCCAAATTCTGGCCATCAATCTCATCGTCGCAATGCCGACACCAAGCATAGAGCATGTAGGCGCTCGCACGCGTGTCCGGTGCAAACAGCCGCGCGGCGATTGCAAAGCTTTTGGAGCCCTTTTCGATGCGTTCGCGACTGAACGCTACAAGATCTTCGTGCATTGACGTTCCACGGTATTTACGTCACTCATTGCCCGTTTGCTCGATATTCCGCACGAATGCAACGCCGGCGCTAGGCGGCAGGGCTTTTATTGCCCGCCACAATGGGACCGGTGGTCTGCCCGTAAGGATACGAGCTTTGTCCAAAAATGAGATTTGACCTGCATAGAACCGCTCTATCAGCTCCTGAGGTAATCGGTAAAACCGTTGCATCACCGATCTCCGCTGCTCATCATCTGCTGCCGTAAACAGCATGCGATTCAGCAGCCTGTAGAAGCCGCGATCTGCCCACGTCTTTCGTGCCATGCTGTCAACCAACGCAGCAATCGACTGAGATGTCAGCACTGGTGCAGCGGCAATTGCGCCCGCGAGCCGCACCGCATCGGGCAATGAATAGCCCGTTGTTGGATGGAAGAGGCCGGCCCGCAATCCGACTTTCGGAACCGTTTTCTCGAATGCAAAGAAGGCATCGACCGAGCCGGCCAATACGATCGGCAGAACGCCGTTTTCCTCGCGGGTGACTGACTTCGGCTCCCATCCCCTGTTCTTGGCGTAGCGCGTAATACGATCCGAAACGACAGTAAGATCGAGATCGGCCTCATCGGCATAATAAGTATCTTCAATTAGAACATTGGTCTCGGTGTAGGGCAGGCAATACACAAACCGATAGCCATCTGTTTGCGAAACGGTCGCATCCATGATGATGGGATGAGTGAGGCCATGTGGCACCTTCATTTCAATTTCCAGGCCAACGAATTTCTGATGGGTGAGTGCCAGATCATCAGCTCGCTGACCGCCACGCCATCCCCTGCCATCGATAACGCATGGTGCACTGAAACGCTGGCCACCATCTAGTGCGATATGATCATGAGCAACCGAGTTGATCCGATTGCCGAGATGGATCGTTCCATCAGGTAGGCTGTGTTGAAGGTGCGCGTGGAAACCAGAGCTGTCGATGGAATGATAACTCGTCGAGAGGAATCGGGCGTGTTCCGGGAAAACAACTTTCTGACCCGTCCATTCGGATTTCATCATCGGTTTCAGAAAACGTCGGTCTGCATCGCTAACATCGGTACCATGAAAGGACCAGGTATGGTTGCCGCCCAGGCTTTTGCCAGCATCGGCAATGAGAAGTCTAAGCCCAGGCCGTTGTTGCGCGATGCGAAGGGCAGTCAGCCCGTTGGCCAATCCACCTCCAGCGAAAATGATATCAAAGTCAGCCACCAATTCGTTCGCCTGATGTCGCCTCAATTTCGAATTCTTTCTTTGCAGATATATGCTTCGGTTGCGCGATGTATAGTGCCTTAGCTTGCTTCCTTGCACAGTATGGCAGGGTTTGGATCGAGATGCTGCGCCAAAATAAACGGCTACGCAGACGGCTATCCTCGGCGAGGGTGAAGTATTGATGCACCGAAGTAGGAGTTCGACGATATCCGGTAAGGATGTTAGCAGACAACCGGTGATGCGCGCGCGTGACGTCAGCATGTCATTTGGGAAGACGTCGATCCTGGAAAGCATCGATCTTGATGTGACCGAAGGGGAAATTGTCGTGATGCTTGGGCCAAACGGCGCGGGCAAATCGACGTTGTCACGCATCATTACCGGAAGGCTGAAGCCAACAAGGGGTACGGTGCGCCTGAATGGCCAGGACCCGTTTCTCAGCCGTAACGCGCGGCGCAGCATCGGATTGGTGCCGCAGCAAGTCGCGCTCTATCAGCGTCTGACATCGCGCGAAAATCTGACGGGAATCGGCGCAATAATGGGAACGTCGCGCAAATTCATGAAGCAACGCGTCCTCGACTTAGTTAACAGAGTTGGCCTGAAGGATCGCATTGATGACCCGATCAAAGACCTTTCCGGTGGCATGAGACGTCGCGTTAACATTGCTGCTTCGCTGATGCATGATCCCAGTCTCCTGATTCTTGACGAGCCGACGGTCGGGCTGGATTACAAAGCACAACTTGGCATCGCAAATTTACTCCGTTCTCTGCGCACTGATGGCACCGCCATTCTGCTCGTCACGCATGATCTGGACGAAGCGGAATTACTGGCGGATCGCCTTGCCATTCTTGTGCGCGGCAAAATCCGTATCTGCGGGCGCCCTGATAATTTGATCGATGGGATTTTCCAAGATTATCGGGCAATTGAACTGGAGCGGCCGCGTGACAGTGCAGACATGGTGCCTACCGAACTCCTGACCGGGCTGGGTCTGCAGCCAGGGACTGGAGAAGATCACTGGAAAGGGTTTCTGCGCGGAGTGGATCCGAGGTTTACTGCTCTGCACGATGCCTTCTCTCGCAACACACTAAAGGCTGAAGCCTTTTCCGTGCGCCGCGCAGGGCTTGCCTCACTGCTTCACCACTGCGTTGAAGAAGCGGAAAGGGGCTGATCGTGCGGATGGCCGTCTTCAAGATCATGGCGCTGAGCCTGATACGGGATCGTGGGGCGCTGGTCATGAGTTTCGTACTGCCTGGAATTGTGTTCGCGATTTTCGCGTTGATTTTTTCGGGTGCCAGTGGCGGCGAACTGGCGATCCGCCTAGCGGTCGCAGATGAGCGCAACGATGCAGACTCGCGCCAAGTCGTAGACGCGCTGTTCAAGAATGAGAAACTGAAGCAGATCGAGTCGGCATCTCAATCCCGTCGCTCCATTTTAAGTCAGGTGCGCGATGGATCCGTTGATATCGGGCTCGTCATTCGAGCCGGATCCGTTCCATTGCTTGCGCCTGCGACTGATGACCGGCCACATTTCGAATTGATAACCGATCCTTCCCGCGAAATTGCAAGTTCCATGGTCTCCGGACTGCTGCAGAACGCTTACATGTCGTTGGTGCCTGCAAGCGCTGGCCAACCCGCTTTGTTTGTTCGCACATCCGCGTCGCGGCATACGGCCAAGTTTTCACCGGTATCCTATTACGCCGGTGCGGTTGCGATGATGTTCCTCTTGTTTGCGTCTCTCAGCGCCGCATTGAGTTATCTGGAAGAGCTCGAGAGCGGCTTGCTCAGCCGAATTGCCTCTGGGCCCGGCGGAGTTGGCATCGTATTGGATGGTAAATTTGCGTTCATGGTGCTCCAGGGGTGGCTTCAGGTCCTGGTGGTCTTTCTCGTTGCTTGGCTAGCATTCGGGTTGGATTTGCCAGGTCACCTGCTCACCTGGGCAATCACGACCCTTGCCGGGGCATTCGCGGCTGCTGGACTTGCGATTGCATTTGTGACGTTTTGCCGAACAAAGAAGCAAGCCGAGACACTGGGACAGATGATCGTCCTTGTGGTGTCGGCGATCGGAGGCAGCATGGTGCCACGGTTCCTGATGCCTCCCGAGATACAGTCCTTGGGCTGGCTCACACCCAATGCCTGGGCACTTGAGGCGTACGCCTCGGTTTTCTGGCGGGGCGATTCAATGGAAGCTTTGCTCATTCCGTGGATAGTTTTGAGTGCGATAGGAGTTCTCGGCCTTGCCGCAGCGCGTATCAATGCGATGAGCCGAGGCTAGACGAAGTGCACACGCTCTTGAGCCGTTAGCACAACTTGAACGATAATACGGTCCTTGAGTGCAAAGACAGGATTTGAGGCCATCACAAGTCCGTCAGTTGGTCTTGGTCTTTCCAGAAACGCAACCGCCGCTTTGTAGATGGGGTGGAT
>JAGDYV010000159.1:0-15331 GCA_049116495.1 Hyphomicrobiaceae bacterium
AGCATCACCTCGGCATGACCTGCGATCCGGTCGCCGGTCTTGTCCAGGTGCCGTGCATCGAGCGCAACGGGCTCGGCGCGATCAAGGCGGTGTCCGCGGCGTCACTGGCTCTGCGCGGCGATGGCACGCATGTCGTACCGCTCGATGCCTGCATAGAGACCATGCGCCAGACCGGCCGCGACATGAATGAAAAGTATAAGGAAACCAGCCGCGGCGGCCTCGCCGTCAATCTGCCTGGTTGCTGAAAACGGGTTGGTCTGATCGTCACGCCCCGAACCGCTTGTCGCTGCCGCAGTGCGGGCATCGGTCGGCATCTAGTGGATAGGCATGATTGCAGGTTTCGCACATCGCGTGACTGCCGCCTTCCAGTCCGTGCTTCAGCGACACGCGGCCGTCAAACACGAAGCATTCGCCGTGCCACTTGCTCTCACTCGCCGGCACCTCCTCAAGATATTTCAGGATGCCGCCCTTGAGATGATAGACATCTTCAAAACCGAGATTCTTTAACAGCGCCGACGCCTTCTCACAGCGGATGCCACCCGTGCAGAACATGGCGACCTTCGGTTGTTCTTCGACGTTCAGGTTGTCGCGCACCCACGCCGGGAATTGCCCGAACGATGTCGTCCCCGGGTCGAGCGCGCGCTCAAAACTGCCGATCTCGATTTCATAATCGTTGCGCGTGTCGATCACGACGACGTCGGGATCGGCGATCAAATCATTCCAGTCGGCCGGCTCGACATAGGTGCCAACGGCCTTGTTCGGGTCGGCAAGCGGATCGCGGATCGTGACGATCTCGCGTTTGATGCGCACGCGCAGGCGGCCGAACGGTGGCCGCTCGGCAAGCGATTCCTTGTGCTCGATGTCGTGGAAGCCTGGTAGCGAACGGATTTCCGCGAGGAAACGGTCAAGCCCTTCGCGTGGTCCCGCCAGCGTTCCGTTGATGCCTTCCGGTGCGATCAGCAACGTGCCCTTGACGGCGGCAGCCTGACCGATGTCGATGAGATGCGTTTGCAGCGCTTCCAACTCGTCGAGCGGCGCAAACTTATAGAGTGCGGCGACCACCAAGGGGGCTGGGTCATCAATCGTGCTGTGTTCGTCGTTCATCTCAGGGTCAGATTTCGTTCGGTTAGATGCGGGCTGAACGCGGTTTTTCTCTTATTGCGGATAACTGCGGGGCGTTGCGCCAAGTGCCGTTGAGCGCGTCTCGGTGCCATGCCAGGGTTCATGTAGACATTTTGACAGCGGAGGCAGACCGACATGCATATAGCAGCGAATGGGACCCGGACGACAACCGGATTGCGCCAATTTGGCATAGTGCTCGCACTATTGATCGGCATGGCCGGTGCCGCTGGCGCCAGTGACTACGTGCATCAATGTCGTTCCGCCGATGGCGCCTACGTCATGAACGATGAAGAGTTGCGCAGCTTCGACAGTGCCAAAGGCCGTGAGGTTGGGCGCGCGATCCCTTACAAGATCCTGGGCCGGACGGTCCTGACCAAAACCAAGGGCTACTGCATCGCCAATCAGGCACCGCGTGGCCAGCGCCGTTTCAATCATGCCGCGACCACCTACGCACTACAGGTCCGGTTCAGCCGAAATGGCCAGCAGATCAAGACGTTCATGCTCTGCGAGATGGCATCGAGCGGCTTGCCTGCCGGCTACGACTGCGACCGTGAAGTGACGACCGTGAACTGGACGATCGGCAAGACGCCCGGGCGAACGAACACACCAAAGAAGTCGGACGGGCCGGTCTGGCTATACAACGGATCAAAAATGCGCATCGTCGCCGACGGGGCGCGCCGGCGCATCGAATTCAAGACGCCGAACGAGCGCCTTGCCGGCAAGGGCGTATCGCGCGGTGATGTCCTGTTCGAAGGCCGTCGCGAGGATGACCGGTACATTGGCAAGGCGTACGCCTACGAGAAGAACTGCCGCGCGAAACCCTATAGCGTCAGTGGGCGCGTGCAGATTGGCGAGCGGCGTGTCGTCGTCTCCGGGCGCAAGCCGGTGTTGAACGAGCGCTGCGGCATTGCCTTCCGGCAGGATGTGCGATTGGTGTTTGAGCGCAAATAGTCAGCCGGCTGGCGTCGGTGTCGCAATCGATTTTATCAATCCGGCCGGGATCTCGCGGGCGCCATCGCTGCCACGCCAGATCAGCAGACGGGACGGGTCAACGGGCCCCGGCAACAGAAGCGTGCCGCGCGGCACAGCTTCAAATCCGAGGCGGCCGTAGTATTCGACGTCACCGACGAGAATAACCGTCGCCGTCGCGCACGCGCTTTCAACCGATCGCAGCGCGTCCTTCACCAGCCGTTGACCAAGCCCCTTGTTGTTGGCGTTCGCGCGCACGGCAAGCGGTCCCAACAGCCAATGCGCGCCCGTCGCGTCGCCGAGCGTAACGGCCGTCATGGTAACCGCGCCGACCAAGGCATCGCCACGCCAGCCCGCACGGCAATGCGGCGAGAAATGCGGCGTCCCCTCACGGACGCGGTAGGCGGTACGAGTAAAACGTCCCGGCCCGAAAGCATCTTCGTGCAGTGCGCTGATGGCATTGAGATCGGACCGGCCGACACCGCGGACATCGATGTCACTCAGATGGCCAGCTGGGTCTGCTGTTCGATCTACCATTGTTGGCGCCGTTCGGTTCCACCCAACACCTCTTCCAGCCGCCGGCGGACCGCACCCACGGTATCGCCGGGCAGATCATCAGCGGCGACGAAGCGTTGCTCGGCGATTTCACGATTGGGTTTGGGGACGACGGGTTGGTGCCAGTCGCGCAAGACAAAAAACGCAACATGGTCGGACGGAAAGGCCTCGAAATTGGCATAGAGCCCGAACAGCTCCGGGTGTCCGTCGAACTCGATGCCGGCTTCTTCGTGCAGTTCGCGCATCAGTGCCGTCTCGACGGTCTCTCCCCGTTCCACACCGCCACCTGGAAAATGCCAGCCTGGACGGTAGGTATGGCGGATCAGCAGGACATGATTTTCTGGCGTCAGTACCATGCCCTGCGCGCCCATCGTCAGGCCGCGCGTTCGTCGCCAGAAAAATTGGAGCGTGCGCGACAGGCTTTTTTGGTAGACGCTTGGCATGCTGTTTCCCGGCGAGTTGACCCGGCACATCGGCCCCGTTGAACGGCCATTGAATCGAAATGGCTGTGTGCCGCATGGCGGCGAGGTTGGCAAGGGCGGTGACAGAGGCAGCGAAATCCGGCAGTTAGCTGGTTGAAACCGGGAACAACACTGGCGAGCGAAAGCGGAACACCGTGCAGAACGCAGATACCTTCACGTTGGCTCAGCTGACGGATGTCCATCTCGGGCCGTTGCCGCCCTTCCTACCGCGCCATTGGAACGTCAAGCGTATGCTCGGCTTCATCAATTTCCGGCGCAAGCGCTGGGCGTTCAATGATCCGACGCTGGTGCACGAACTTGTCGCTGACCTTAAACAGCAGCCTGTCGACCACGTCACGGTAACCGGCGACCTGACCAACATCGGCATGCCGGCTGAATTCGTTCAGTCGCTCGATTGGCTAAAGTCCGTCGGCCGACCGGATGATGTTACCGTCATTCCGGGTAATCACGACCTTTACACGCGGCTGCGACGTGATCAGGGCATCGAGCGATGGCGCGCCTACATGTCCGCGCGTGATGGCAGCGATGTCGTGGCTGGCCTGCCTGCGCCGTTGGCCAGCGGCTTCCCGTTCGTGCGCACATTCGGGCGCTTCGCGTTGATCGGCCTCAACTCGGCTGTCTACATGCCGCCGGCGATCCCGGCCGGTCGTGTCGGTGATGACCAGATCGCGCGTTTCAAGGACATATCACGGCGCTTGCACTCTGGTGGTTATGCGCGCGTTGTACTCATTCACCATCCACCATTGAAGGAACATGGTACGGCTCGATGCCTGCGCGATGCGGCAGCTTTCGAAGCGGCGCTGATCGACGTCGGCGCGGAGCTCGTGATCCACGGCCACAACCACCGTGACATGATTTCCTGGCGCGACACTGCGACCGGACCGCTGCCCATCATCGGTGCGGCTGCAGCTGGGGAAGGTGGCTACAACATTTATACGCTGACGCGTTTGCAAGACGGCACCTGCCGTATCTCGTATGCCATGCGACGTGCCCCTCAAGCCGGCACGCCGTTTGTCGAGGTTGGCTACAAAGTGCTTGATCCGGCGCCGGATCAACGAGAACGCATTGTGTGACACAGCCGTTGCAGCGACGCTCGAAGCGATGGCTGAAGCCGCTGGTTCGTGATACAATGAACAACTCGACGCTTCTCGAACCGAGGTTGCACGCCGTGAGTGACATGCCACTCAGCCTGAAAATCACGATCACCGGTGCACTCACCGCGTTGGTCGGCGGCGCCGTGTATCTGCTTATCGTACGGGGGCCGGCCATGCTCCTCGACATGGCCGCCAACGCCGCTGCGTTCATCTGCCTCTAGCAGTAGGTAGCACTAATTCTGCAGGTTGCTCACTTCGAAAGATGTCCACGGGCGGACGTGTCCGTGTAGCCGTGGCCTAGGTCAATTTGGTTGCAGCGGCAGACGAGAATGTTCCGCAATCTGTCGATCTGCCTCCCGAAAGTCCTTCCTTGTTGCATCGAATTGAAATTGCCAACAAAGCACTAAGTCTGAAGGGCACTAAAGGCGACGCAAAGTGGTTGCGCTTAGCGAAGCGACTGCTAAATATATTCTATGTCGATAGGCCGTAAGTCAGTTGACGACGTTTTTCTGCGCACTTTCTCTCTGGAGCGCGCGATACGAGCTTTTGTGGCTGCTGCTGGATTGGTCGTTGCGATGGCCGGACTTGCATCAATATTAGAAGAATTGGCCCATTGGAGCCTGTGGTTCAGTTTTCTCTTCGATTTAATTGGCAAGAACACGGAGTTATTGTCGCTGGTCGCTGGTTTCACTACTGGCGTCGTGAGTGGTTTAATCGGAACCAGGCAAGGTTATGCTAAGAATGGTGATGTTCGCTAGCATTGGAGGTTTGTGTGGAGGGGGGATGGCTGGCACTGGTTTTCGGCGTGATATTCCCGCAAGACGCTGATGGGATAAAGGTTTTCTATCTTGTCGTGATGGTAATTTGTGTGGCGATCAACATACTCTGGGATTTCTTATCGCAATACACGCCACCATTTTCCATTGATAGAATAGGCGAAAAAGTTCCAATTTTGTTTTCTTCGTCGACCATAGCAAGCAGTCTGTTGCTGATTTTCGCTGTCTTCGATGATGGCCTAACGAAGGCTCTTGGTGAATTCTGGTTGCCATTTTTGTTGGCTGGCGGCGCTGGCTTGATGGTCAGCCTCAAAGACCTGAGCCCCGTTCAGGCTTACAGTAATGCCGTGCAGTCGTTGGCACGCCAAGATATGCATGCGGATGACTAAGAGCTTCGTGTCCAGATTAATATATCGCCGGCGTTATATCGCCGGCGCTTCCTTTGGCTCCGTAAAATCGCCTTGCGCCACGAGTTTGGCGAACAATCCGCCAGCCATTTTCAGCTCCGCAAATGTGCCACGCTCGACGACTCGCCCTTGATCCAACACCAGGATCAGATCGGCATCGGCCACGGTTGAGAGGCGGTGGGCGATGATGAACGTCGTCCGGTTTCGGCGCAGTGCATCGAGGGCCTGCTTGATGCGCCCTTCCGTTTCGGTGTCGAGTGCGCTGGTCGCTTCATCAAGGATCAGGATCGGCGCGTCCTTAAGGATCGCGCGGGCGATGGCGAGGCGTTGGCGCTCACCGCCGGATAGCGCACCGCCGCGTTCACCGGCGATAAACTCTAACTCACCGGGCTTGCGCGCGATGAAGTCGCCAGCCTGGGCCATCGCTGCGGCCGTTCGCAATTCGTCATCGCTCGCCTCCGGCCGTCCCATGCGGATGTTCTCCGCAAGCGACCGGTTGAACAATCCGGCCTCCTGGAAGACCACGGCAATCGCCTGGCGCAGCGAGGTCAGGTCGACATCGCGGATGTTCTGGTCGCCGATCAGAATACGTCCCTGTTCGGGATCGCGGATCCGTTGCAGCAAAGCCAGTGCCGTCGTCTTGCCGGCCCCGGTGGGTCCGACCAGCGCAATCGTCTGCCCGGCGGTTGCCGTGAAGGAGACGTCGAAGATGCCGTGGCCGCGATCGTCATACCGGTAGGTGACATTGTCGAAGCAGACATCGCCGTCTGGCTTGGCAAGCGCCACCGCGCCGTCGGCCTGAAGCACGTCCGCCTTGGTATCGAGCAGGTCGTAAAACGTCTCAAGTGTCGGTGCCTGCATGAAGAGGCGTGTAACGAACCCGGATAACTGATCGAGTTTGCCGATCAACAGTGTCGCGAAGCCAACGAAACTGACGATCTCGCCGACCGTCAGGCGACCTTGCGCCAGCAGATAGGCGCCGAGTGCGAACACACAGATCATCGTGATCGTCGCCGTGGCGCGATTGAGCACTGTGAGCACGCCCCACCAGGTTAGCACCGGATACTGGGCTGACAGCAGCTGCTGCATCTCATGGCGCAGTGATGCTGCTTCCGCTGAAAGACGCGCATAGCTCTGGACGATCGCGACGTTTGAAATCACATCCCCGACGCGGCCCGAAACCCGGATGTGATGCCGCTCAACCTGAGCTTGCCCTTCGGATGTTCTGCGTACGACAATGACATTGAGCGCGACATAGACGATGCCCAGTGTCAGCAGCAGCAGGGCCAGTCGCCACTCCATCCAGAAGGCAACCGGTGTCAGCAGACACACGGCGACAAAGGCTGCGAACTGCTCGCGCAAGAACGTTAGCCAGGTGCCCCATAGTGCGTCAGATCCGGCAAGAATGTTGCGCACCGTTGCGCCGGTGCCGGCCTCGGCATGATAGCTGATCGGCAGGGTGATCGCCTTGTCGAACGCATCTGCCATAACGGCCAGCCGCCGGCGATGCGCCATGCGGTCCGCAGCAACGGCGACAACAACACTCGCGAGGATGCCGAACAGGCCGAGCGCCGCCCATCCCGCGATATACGAAAACGTCGGACGTTGGTTGGCAAGCGCATCAACGATCGCGCCGAACAGCACAGGCTCGGCCAGCTGCACGACGCCGATGCCGGCATTGGCAAGTGCCAGATAGACCACGGGCCGCCCTTCGTGCAGCAAAAGGTCCAGCGCGCGGCGATAGATTTTAAAAAGGTTCATTGCGCGGGCGCGGCCCCTTTTGGCTGGTTTGGTCGTGAGGCAGCTTGGGATCGCCGAAGATCGCGCCAGGCGCCTGCGACGGGGCGAAACGAAAACCGGACGGTGTGTTGCCCGGGCGGCACTTTAACAGCACGGAAGATGACATTGGCCTTCAGGATCGAACGTGGTTGACCGTTGACCTCGGCCTGCCACCACGGATGCCAGACATCGTTGAGCACGGCCCAGCCGCCATCCGGGCTTGCAACGTCCAGCACAACGGAGATGTTGCGGTACGAACGGATTGCGATTTTTCCGGGGCGGCGTTGCGCAGCTGTGTCGGATTGCGGCGGCATTGCGTGCGGCTCGAGCAGCACCGTGGAGCGGAAATCCGTCTTCGGCCAATGCCCGCTTTCCAGAAGTTCAGCAAAGTCCGCCGGCTGCGCACTGGAAGCAAAGAGAACGCGCGGCAGGGCGGATGGGTTCTCGTAGATCCGTGCCTTGCGAGTTTGCGCGACAAGCTTGAACGTGTCTGGCGCCAGCGCTCGGTCTATCTTCTCGATCGGGTCGCCCGTTGCAATGAACCGCAGGCCGAGCAGGTTCGCCAGCGGCGAGCGATAAGATGGAAACAGCGGCGGAAACGCGCGTTGTCCGCCTTCCGCGACCGTATCCCCGGCACCGGTGGCCGCGACGAAGTGACGAAGCCGCACCGGATTGGCGCCGAGCGTGGAATGCAGGCCATGCGTCAACGGCGTATTCGGCCAATGGTAGCCAAGGCCGACCATTTCGACCCGATCGCGCCGCGTTTCGCTTCGGCCTTTGGCAACCAGCTTTTTGAGGGTCGCGATCGTCTCATCGCGGCCGTCCGGCTCGAGCATGGCAAGTGTCGTGCTCGGCAGTGCGGATGCGCCGTTCGGTCCGTTGTTGATAATGACATCGCCGGCAGCTGTCACAACCAGCAGTCCGCCGGCTGCGACCGGCCGGATGGGCGCGAGCCACAGTGCCACAAGGAGGACGGCGCAGGCGAGCGCCATCCAAGCGATGGCGAGGCCGATCGGCATCACGGCCTGCTCGGTCCTGCCGAATATCATCGCAAACAGCGCAGCCACCGCAAATAAGGCCAGAAGGAGCGCGCCGACGGTTGCGAGCGTTCTGGCGCTCGGCATCTCATCCGTTACCGCCGTCGTCAGCAGCCGGTGGGCGACGTAGCCTGACATCAGAGCCGCGACCGCGCCGATCAGAAACACCGCATCGGCCGGCCGCCGGTAGAACGACACGCCCGGCAGGATCTCGTACATGCCGCGGAAGATGGGCGTGTACCAGCCAAGCCCGTAGAGCAGAAGCAAGATCCAGGCTGCCGCGAAGAAACGGATCGGCTGCTCAAGCAGCCAGCCACGCAGCAGGCCGACAATCAGCAACAACAGTGACAAGGCACCGATATAGACGACGCCCATGTTCTGGGCGAGAAAGAGCCCCGTACCTTCCCAATAAAAGCTTGGCGGTCCCCAATAATTGCGCATTTCACCCGCGGCCCCGAACAGGTGCGGCACAAGTCCGGTGATTAACAGTGCCGGATGCAGCGAGCCGGCGGCAGCATCGTCAGAGCCAATCGCGGGCCGGTTCGAATGCTTCGCCAGCGCCAGCGTCAGCAGGATCGGTACGCTCACCAGCAGCGCTGCAACCGCCGCACCGGCGCCGAGCGGCAGCAACGCGCCGCGGATGCGCTGCCCGGCATTGTTCCCCGCAAGGACCAGCGTCACGGCGTATCCCGCCAGCACATAGATCGACAGCAATCCGACCTGATCGCGCCCCAGCACAATGAACGCGGCAAACAGGCCCGCCAGGGCGCCGGATGCGATGCTCGGATCCAAAATCGCACGGCGCAGAAACAGCAGCGCGAACGGCAGATAGGCGAGGCTCATGACCTGGCCAAAATGCTGCAACCGCCACGCCATCGCCGCGCCCAACGCAAAGCCAACGGCAGCAATCAAGGCGCCAGCCCAGTGCCAGCCAAAGTCACGCGCCAGCCACAGCACGCCAAGTCCTGCCGCGAGCAGCGCGAGCAGCGCGACACAGTCGATCGCCCACGGTCCGGGCGCTGAATCGATTAGCGCCAGAAAAACAAACGGCGGCGAAAACAACATCGATTGCGGATCAGCGATCTGTGGATGCCCAGCGAACACGTTCGGGGTCCACCACGGCCATTCGCCTTTCGCCAGGCTCGCAGCCATGAACTGGATTTGCGGAGCAAAGTGCGCCTTGCCATCCCACGGAATTGTGAACGCGCCCGACAGCCACGGCGACGCGAACACAATCCAAAACATGGTAAATGCGCCAGCCGGCCCGGCAAAAGGCCAGGCCGAAGCCCCATTTCGTTGGCGTATCGAATTGGAATCATTCATCAATCGGGCAGCCTATTGGACCCTAGTTCGCGCAATTGTGAGACCAGCGATGCGTCATATTGCTTATCATTGCAACGAGACTTAAGGGCCGGCGTTGAGTCGTCGAAAAATTGCGCGCGTTTGGTCGATGTTTGGCCACAAGCCGCGTGCCATATCCGCGTACAAGATTCGATGGTTCGGCCGGCCACCCTGCTGCGCAGACCACTTCGTGAGCGAGGATTGAAATGTGAGCGAAGTCTTGGCAACAAAAACTCTGGCAGAACCGCGCCGTGCGGTGCGCCGCCTGCGCAGGCCACGCTACGACGACATTTTCCTGCCACTTCTCAACGCGCCCGCTGATCGGCCGTTCGTCGTCGCCCAACTCGGCCAATCGCTCGATGGCCGAATTGCGACGGTTACGGGCGAGAGCCGATGGATCAACGGCTGGCCCGCGCTCGATCATCTGCATCGCCTGCGTGCGCATGTCGATGCGGTGATTGTCGGCATTCGCACGGCTGAGGCTGATGATCCGGCACTGACCGTGCGTCGCGTGCCCGGCCGCAACCCGGCCCGCGTAGTAGTCGACCCGCACGGACGGCTGTCACCGCACGCGCAATGCCTCGAAGACGACGGCACCGACCGCATCGTGATCGGCCCCAAGCGCCAGGATCTGCCCAGCGGTGTTGATTGCCTCGACGTGGTATCGCGTGAGGCCAGGCTGTGCCCGCGTGCGATCGCAGACACACTCCACGTTCACGGTTTCAAGCGCCTGCTGATCGAGGGCGGCGCGTG
Organism: Hyphomicrobiaceae bacterium; assembly: GCA_049116495.1. Lineage (GTDB taxonomy): Bacteria > Pseudomonadota > Alphaproteobacteria > Rhizobiales > Hyphomicrobiaceae > CAJQQK01. The sequence goes on from JAGDYV010000159.1 coordinate 10,316, forward strand.
GACCGTGTCGCGCTTTATCGAAGCGGGCGCCATCGACAGGCTTCACATGCTTGTTGCGCCTGTTATCCTCGGCTCGGGAAAACCCGGCATCGACCTGTCCCCCATCCACAGCATCGACGATGCGCTGCGGCCGCCGGCAGCGGCTTACGTTCTGGAGGAGGGCGAGGTCGTTTTCGATCTCGACTTGAGGGGAAATGAGCATGGCAGAGGACATCCGCCCAGGTGAGCCGTTGGTTGAATCCGTGAGTGAATTCGCGCCCTATTCAGGCGTCGCGCGCTTGTTGCACTGGCTGACCGTCGTCCTCGTCCTGATCATGAGCTTGAGCGGGCTCGTCATGGTGTATCGCGGCAAGGATCTCAACATCTGGGACCAGCTGACCAACACGCTCTATTCAGGCCACAAGGTGTTGGGGCTGGTCGTACTGGCCGTCGTTGTCGTGCGTCTGGGCTACCGGCTTGCGAAAGGTGCACCACCGGACGAGCCGGGGCTGAACGGGCTGCAGCGGCTCGTTGCGCATCTCACGCACTGGGCCATGTATGCACTGCTGATCTGCCTGCCCATACTCGGTTGGGTCGGCATCTCGATGTTCCCGGCGCTGGGCACGTTCGGTGGCCTGCAAATTCCAGCACTGACCGCACCGGATAAGGCGATGAGCGAGCAGGTGCTCTGGGTGCATGGCACGCTCGCCTACCTGCTCATTGTCCTCATCGCGATGCACATCGGTGCGGCGCTCTTCCATCACGTCATCCGCGGCGACAACGTTTTGCGACGCATGCTCCCCAGCCTGAAACCGCGCCAATAGGCTTGATACTCTATGCCGGCGGCAGCGCCAGAAGATCCTCATGGCCGACGATGGTGACCGCGCTCGGGGCGGCTTCACGTTCCTTGAGCCACGTTGCGCACTCCTCTGACGTGAGCGCATCCGTCTCGGCGACGGCACCGGCCCAGCCGCGATCAGTCTCATGGCGCAGCGTCGACAGACCGGCATCCAGAATCCACGGGCTCTTGCCGCGCACCACGCGATAACCTTGCCCGGCAAAGGCCGATGCGAGCACGTCAGTGGCGGTCGGGCCGGCCGCCGGTCCGAACCCCTTGTCGGTCTGCTGGTGGCGATTGAACGCCTCGCGCAGGGTCGCATTGATCGGTGTCTCCGGCAGCCAGGTCGCGATCCCGTCATATGTCAGCACCGTGTAGAATGCACAGCCTGCGGCCGCGATCGAGCGCACCAGTTTGTCGATAACATCAGCCGATATCAGGTCAAACAAGGCAGCCGCGGTAACCAGATCGACTTGGCTCGCAATGTTATCAAGGTTGCCGGTCGCGAGGTCTGTTTCGAGCACCCGAACTTCGGCTTGGCTGGTGCGTGCTTGGTCCGCCGTCATCACACTGGCCAGCTGCAGCAGCTGCGGATCATGATCAATCAGTTGCCATGCCTGCTTGGCGGCAATTTCCGGCGCCAACGATCGAAAATTCGACCCCGTGCCGCAACCAAGGTCCGCAATGCGAACAACGTCGAGCCTGCTGACGTGGGCAAGCAGCGCGCGCCTCACGACGTGATTGATCGAGCGATGATCCGCGCCTTCACGCAGAGCCAGCCATTCAGGCGCAAAACCACTCAAGACGCATGCTCCTTGTGCGACGTTTTTAGGACATCAGCGATGCGCTCGACACTTGTCGGCCAGAGCGGCAGCGCCCGTCCCGCATCCCATGCTGCGGCTGCCATCGTCGCCCGTCGCGAATCGTCCTGCATGACGGTTTCCAGGGCGGCACGCAGGGCCGGCGTATCGCCCGGCGGCACTTTTATGGCGGCGTCATCGGGTACGGTTTCGGCCGCGGCACCACCGGTTGTCGAAACGATCGGCAGCCCGCGTGCCAACGCTTCGGCCAGCACCATGCCGTACCCCTCGTAGAGCGAAGGCATCACGAACAGATCGGCTTTTGCGTAGAGCAGCGCCAGTTGTCTGTCGCTCACCCTGCCAGCGATCGTGATCCGGCCGCGCTTGCCGCTTGCCATGATGGCTTCGCGCACGCGATTGACCTCGGCCGGGTCGTGCTCGAGGGCGCCGGCGATGGTCAGCTGCCAGGCCGGTTCATCCCGAGTCCGCTCATCCAGGGTTGCCTCATCCCGGGTCGGCTCAGGCATGTCGCGCAGGGCATCGATCAGCACCGTATAGCCCTTGCGCGGGATCAGTGAGCCGACGGCGAGCATCGTGAACGGCGATCCTGTGCCGGTCGATCGTATAGCCGGCTCGGTGCCGGGCTCCGCGATGGTCAGCTTCGAGGAGGCGACATCGTACTCCTGGCTCAAAACGCGTCCGGTGAGATGGCTGGTGGCGATTACCGCCACGGCCTGGCGCAAGGCGTTGCGTTCGCTGAGCAGCAACTGGCGTTTTCGCAAGGGTTCGATGCCGGTCTCGAGCGCCAAAGGGTGATGAATGAGCGCCACGACTGGAGAGTGCAGCCCTGCGAGAAAATCTGGCGGCAGGGCGCCGTACGCCAGTCCGTCGAACAGAACCGGCGTCGATGCAGGCAATTGCTCGAGCAGTTGACGCGTCAACGTCAAATCATCATCGCTAGGCGTCGGGAAGGAGCCTGGCAGGGCGAGATGATGTCCGTTGATGCCGAACTCCGGCAGCAAATCGAGCACTTTGCGCGCATAGCCATAGCCGCCCGTTGCCGATGCAAGGTCGCCCGGGATGGCAAACGCCACGTCAAGCACGGGCAGCATTCCCTGTAACGGGGCCTTCGAACCAGGCACGCGCCAAATGCGTCTCACCAAGCGTGACCCGCAGTTTGCTGATGCGCTCGGCGCCCGGGCCAAGGTCGCCGCGAGCAATGGCGGCTTGCATGCCATCGAAGATATGTCGGCTGAGGAATTCCGTTGTTGTCAGGACCCCGGCGAACTCAGGCACGTCATCCAGGTCTTTATAGGTCAACGGTTTCAGGATCGCTTTCAGCGCATCGCCGGCCCGGCCGATATCAACAACAACATTCTGCTCATTGAGCGCATCGGCAAAAAACGCAACGTCGACAACGAATGTCGCACCGTGCTTGTTTTGCGCCGGTCCGAAGAACGGGTCGGGCAGGCTGTGGGCAATCATGATCGCTTCGCGTACTTCAACGGCAAACATGGAAACTCCTCATGTGGCTTGCGGCCGGCTGCATATGTCAGGTTGCTGCGGGATAGGCAATAACAGGGGCCAATCCGCCGCCTGCCTTGTCGAAGATTGTGGGCATTTGTGAGGTGAGTTCGTCGAATGCGACAGCTGCACCGACCAGGTGATCAAGCAACGGGTCGTCGAGCAGGTTCGCGGCGGCGTTAAGTCGCCTGGCAAGCGACCAGCGTGCGCGCCGGCGCGTGGCAACATGCCCGACCTGGCTTGAAATTAGCCGCAAACGCTTGGCATGGAAGGCGCCGCCGAGCGCGACCGCGATATCAGCGTCGCCGTACCAACTCAGTTCAACGAGCGATGCTTCAAAGCCGCAGGCAGAGATCGCCGCTGCAAGTCCCTGCGCGTTGGCGCTGGTGTGAAATACAACATCTGCGTCATCGCCGATCACGTCACTGGCATCGGCTCCGGCGAGCACGAACGTTGCGCCCATCGCCTCAACAATGGTGCGGCGTTCCGGCATCACATCGATTACATACACGTGGCTCCCTGGCAGCTTGGCGACAAGGTAGGTGATCAGCAGGCCGACAATACCGCCTCCGACGATCACGATTTTGTCAGCCGGTGCCGCGCCGCTGTCCCAAACGGCATTGAGCGCTGTCTCCATGTTGGCTGCCAGCGTTGCCCGTTTCAGTGGAATAGCGTCCGGCAGCCGGGTGACCCGGTCGGCTGGCAGTGAAAACACGTCCTGGTGCGGGAATAGCGCAAATGTGCTGGCACCGATCCATTCAGGCGGCCCGTCGATCACGATGCCTGCCGCCGAATAGCCGTATTTGACTGGGAACGGGAAGTCGCCGTCTTGAAAGGGAGCGCGCATGCGCTGCCATTCGCTTTCGGCAACGGCACCGCGCCAGATCAACTGTTCGGTGCCCCGGCTGACGGCGGAATAATGCGTTTCGATAGTTAACCAGCCTGGCGGCGATGGTGGCAGGCGCTCCGAACGTATCTCGACCGTTTTGGGCGCCGTATACCATAGTGACCTTGCGACGCGTATGCGGCCTCTGGATCGGCTAACTGTTGGGTTTGACATCAATGTAGGTCCAAAGCGGTGAACAGAGGTGCGCGGCCAATCGTACGGACGGTTATGCGCCCGGCAATCTACCAGGAACAGGCATGACTGAAACATCACCATCATGGCAGACGGTTGACGCCTCCAATCCGAACGGCGCCCCCGGGGGGGCGCCTGTCGACATCAATCTCGATTCGGTTCTTATGACGCCGGCGGGTATCCAGTCCATTGATGAGTTGCGTCGGCGCCGTCTGATCGTACTGGTGCTCAACATTGTGACGTATCTTGGCCTGCTGGCGTGGGCTGCGTCCGTTCTCGCGCACGGCGGCTGGAGTGTGCTCGACACGGTGCTCCTTGGCGCGTTCGCTATCGGCACACCTTGGACGGTGCTTGGGTTCTGGAATGCCGTCATCGGTTTCTGGGTCCTGCACACGTCGAACGCCCCGATGGCCGATGTCGCCCCGTTTGCCACGTCCATGGAATTGGATGCGCAAGAGACAATTACGGTGCGCACCGCCGTGCTCATGACCCTGCGCAACGAAGACCCGGCCCGCGCCATCGCCCGCCTGCGCACCGTCAAGCAAAGCATCGATACCACGGGGCAGGGCGGTGCCTTCGGCTATTTCATCTTAAGCGACACAAACGAGCCCGATATCGCCGACGCCGAAGCGCGTCTTGTCGCCGAGTGGCAGCGCGAGGCTGGCACGGGCACGCAGATCACCTACCGCCGCCGTGCCGACAACGCCGGCTTCAAGGCCGGTAACGTCCGCGACTTTTGCGAAAACATGGCCGATGGCTATGAACTGATGCTGCCGCTCGATGCCGACAGCCTGATG
>JAGDYV010000160.1:0-9849 GCA_049116495.1 Hyphomicrobiaceae bacterium
TGCCGCGCACCACGCTGTCATCGATCAAGACGATCCGCTTGCCCTCGATGACGGCTCGGTTGGCGGAATGCTTGAGCTTCACGCCGAGTGCGCGGATCTGCTGCTCAGGTTCGATAAACGTGCGGCCGACATAGTGGTTGCGGATGATGCCGTATTCAAATGGTTGATTGATTTCCCGGGCAAAGCCGAGGGCTGAGGGCACACCAGAGTCCGGAATTGGCACGACCACATCGACATCACATGGCGCTTCGCGGGCCAGCTGCTGTCCCATGGCCTTGCGGACTTCGTAAACGTTTCGCCCGCCGATGACGGAGTCAGGGCGGGCGAAGTAGATAAATTCAAAGATGCAGGGTCTGGCCGGTTTTAGCGGGAACGGGCGGTGGCTTTGAATGCCATCCTCGTTGATCACGACAATCTCGCCGTTTTCGACTTCGCGGACAAACGTCGCGCCGACAATATCCAGGGCGCAGGTTTCCGAGGCCAGGATATAGGCATTGTCAAGTTTGCCGATGAGCAACGGCCGGATGCCGATCGGATCGCGGGCGCCGATCAGTGTACCGTTGGCGAGATTGACCAAGCCGTAGGCACCTTCGATCTGGCGCAGCGCCTCGATGAAGCGCTCAACGACACGGCGGCCCTGGGCGCGCGCCATAAGATGCAGGATGACTTCGGTGTCGGAGGTAGATTGGAAGATTGCGCCATCGCGAATCAATTCGCGGCGCAGCCCGTAGGCGTTGGTCACATTGCCGTTGTGGGCAAGCGCAAAGCCGCCGCTGGCAAGGTCGGCAAACAGGGGCTGGACGTTGCGCAGCACGGTGCCGCCGCTGGTCGAATACCGGACATGGCCGATCGCGACGTTGCCGCGCAGCCGGTCGATCACCTTGCTGGAATTGAAGTGGTCACCAACCAACCCCATGCGCCGCTCGGAGTGGAACTGATCGCCGTCATAGGTGACGATCCCGCACGCTTCCTGTCCGCGGTGCTGCAATGCGTGCAACCCGAGCGCGGTGATGGCGGCGGCATCAGGATGCCCCCAAACGCCAAAAACGCCGCATTCTTCGTGCAATCGGTCGTCGTCCACGTCGATCATGGCGGAAGGCGCATCGCGCTTTGTCGCCGGCTCCCCTGGTTGTCTTGCCAAAACCATGGAAGTCTCCTTCACCGGGATTTCACCGTATGTGGGACTCGAGGGTCGAGCCGGTCACGCTACTGATCATGAGCAGCGTGTGACACTTATATGAAATTTGGTTCGATTGGCTAGAACTATTCTGCCGTTACGCAGTGGGTGCACTCGACTTTGCTGCTCTGGCGCATCCGGATTCATCATTTTTTCGGGAATGTAGCGCACCAGCAACGACCGCAAGGTTTGTCCGGTATCCTTAATGTAGGGCAGCGTCACGGCGTTGCGCACCCATGGCAACTGCTGCTGGGGTTCCGGAAAGAAGTTCTCATACAACATGAACGGGATGACGATCAGGATGAAGCCGCGGGCGACCCCGAAGGCAAGACCCAGTATACGGTCGATCATGCCGATGTTGCTGTCGAGAATCGTATCGGAAATCTTCGACGTTATGAGATGAACGACGATTAAAACCATGACGAAAAGCACCGCGCCAACGGCAACTTGAGCGACCTGGACCGGCGCACCGATCTGTTGGGCGATGTCCTGCGCGACGGCGCGATGATAGAGGACGAAGTAGGCCACGGCACCAGCCGCTACGATCCACGACAGGATCGACAATATTTCGCGTGTCAGGCCACGATACATCGCCAACAGGCCGGACAGGATTGCCAGAGCAACTAAGGCGGCGTCAAGATAGGTGAGCGGACCGATCATCCGATTGAGTTCCCGTGCCTATTCGTCAGGTTAACCATAAAAGGAGGCAATCGTGTCAGTCGCATGGAGTGAGGGTGTCCGCAAGGTGTTTTAGTTGCTTGACGCGGGATAGCTGAATTGCCGAGCCCTTTTTTTCGATTTCTCCGGCGGCCGGAAGGACGGCGACATCAAAACCCAATTTTTCTGCCTCGCGCAACCTATTCGGCATATGGCTTGCCGCCCGCACTGCGCCAGAAAGGCTAACTTCGCCGAAATACACATGATCCTTGGGTAGTGGAACCCCCGAAAACGACGACAGCAGGGCGGCGGCGGCGGCCAGGTCTGCAGCCGGTTCGGCGATCTTGAGCCCACCTGCGACATTCAGGTAGACGTCATGCGCCGATAGCGAAACACCGCAACGGGCATCCAGGACGGCAAGCACCATGGCCAGCCGGCTGGAATCCCAACCCACCACGGCACGGCGCGGTGTGCCCAGCGCGGAAGGTGCAACCAGCGCTTGAATTTCGACAAGGACCGGACGGGTACCTTCGATGCCGGCAAAAACGGCCGCACCGGGTGCATCACCGCTGCGATCGCCGAGAAACAACTCGGACGGATTGCGGACCTCCTGCAAACCTTTGTCGGCCATTTCGAAAACGCCGATTTCGTCGGTGGCACCGAACCTGTTTTTGATCGCGCGCAGCAGACGAAACGGGTTGCCGCGATCGCCTTCGAAATAAAGCACAGTATCGACCATGTGCTCGATGACCTTGGGCCCGGCAATTTGTCCTTCCTTGGTGACGTGCCCGACGAGTATGACGGCGCTGCCCGATTGTTTGGCAAATCTGATGAGGCTCTGGGTGGCGGCACGCATTTGGCTGACCGTGCCAGGCGGCGCCTCGAGAACGTCTGACCACAACGTCTGAATAGAATCGATGATGACGAGATCAGGTAGATCGCCGTCGGATGCGGTCGCGAGGATGTTGGCTAAATTGGTTTCGGAGGCGAGCGCGACGGGCGCGTTGGCAAGGCCGAGCCGTTCGGCCCGCAATCGCACTTGGGCGGTGGCTTCCTCGCCGGAGAAGTAGAGCGCGCGGCGACCTGCATTGGACAGGTTGGCGGCCAACTGCAACAGCAGGGTCGATTTGCCGATGCCGGGTTCACCGCCGATCAAGATGGCGGACCCCGGTACAACACCACCGCCGGTGACCCGGTCGAGTTCGGCCAGTCCCGTCATCATGCGCGGGGCTTCTTCGGTCGACCCTGTCAATCCTTCCAGGGCAACGACCTTGCCTTGCCGGCCGCCGAGACGCATGCCGGTACCTGGTGGCGGGCCGGCGTCCGTTTCCTCAACGAGTGAGTTCCATTCACCGCAACCAGCGCACTTACCAACCCACTTGCTGGTCGTCGCGCCGCAATTTTGGCAGGCGTAGAGTTGTTTTGCCGCTTTAGCCATTGCCCCTCACGCCGGTCTGCCTTCGATATAGATGCGGTGCACGCGGTTTGAGAGGCGCGAGAGAAGTTCGTAGCCGATCGTGCCGGCGCGGTCGGTCAGGTCATCAACTGTGACCCGTGCGCCCATGACCTCAACCCAGGCACCGCGCTTTGTCAGGTCTTCGGGCACATTCGATACGTCGATGGTGATCAAATCCATTGATACGCGACCAACGATGCGCACCGGGTGCTCGCCGATATAACCAACCGGACCAAGCGTCTTGCGGTCACCGCTGAGCGCGCGCAGGAACCCGTCGGCGTAGCCGCAGGCAATGGTTGCGATCCGGGTGGGCGTGGTCGCCTGGAAGGTGCCGCCGTATCCGACGATCTCGCCCGGGTTGACGGTGCGGACCTGCAAAATGCGGGCTCGCAGGCGGACCACCGGCTGCATGGGATTCGGCTTGTTTTCAATGGCGCGCCCGCCATAGAGCGCGATGCCGGGGCGGACCAGATCAAAATGATAATCGGGGCCCAAGAATGTCCCCCCTGAGTTCGCGAGGCTAGCGCGCGTGCCGGCGTCGCGGTCGATCAATTTGTCCAGGGCAGTTTGGAATGCGGCCAGTTGTTTCGGATTGTCGACGCCGTCGGCGACGTCGGCGTTGTAGAGATGGCTCATGACGAGCGCGACCTCGAAGTGCTGCAACGGGCTATCCGGGCCAAGCAGTGCACTGATTTCCGACGCCGGCAGGCCGAGGCGATTCATACCGGTGTCGACATGCAGTGCTGCCGGTCGTCGCCGTCCCTGGCTCTTGCAGAACGTGGCCCAATCATGGATCTCGGGAAGGCTGGAGAGCACTGGGCGCAGATCAAAGCCGGCGTACTGCTCCTCGGCATCGGCAAGCAGGCCGTCGAGCACGTAGATCGTGGCGCCGGCCGCAATGGCACGAACGCGCTGGGCCTCATGGATCGTGGCGGCAAAAAATGTTTTGCATCCCTCGCGCGCCAGCGCAGCCGTGATTTCTTCGAGGCCAAGCCCGTAGGCATCGGCTTTGACAACCCCGGCACATTCTGCCTCGCCGGCAACTTCGTTGAGTTTGGCCCAATTGGCGCGCAGCGCGTTGAGGTCGATCTCAAGAATCGCCCGGGCGCTGGTTGGCGCCTTGATCTGCTTGGCGTCCGCAACGCTTGCTACGGGACGCGAAATGATCGCTGAAGTTTCGGTCATGTCGACCTCGTTCGACGCGTCATCGCGCCTTTATCCAACTCTGCTCATGCAACTTATAGCAGCGATTATTCGCCGTCGTCCCAGGTCGGGTGCAAATCGCGAGCGAGATTGCCGAAACGGGTGAACTCCGGCTCGAAGGCGAGGGGCACCGTGCCGACCGGGCCGTGACGCTGCTTGCCAATCACCACTTCAGCGCGACCGCAAACGGCATCCATCTTGACCTGCCATTCGGCAAATTCCGGGGTGCCTTCCGACGGCTTTGCGCGCTCGACGTAATATTCCTCGCGATAGACGAACATCACGACGTCGGCGTCCTGCTCGATCGAGCCTGATTCTCGCAAGTCAGACAGCTGAGGGCGTTTGTCTTCGCGTTGTTCGACCTGGCGCGAGAGCTGCGACAGGGCGATTACGGGCACTTCAAGCTCCTTGGCCAATGCCTTGAGACTCGTCGTGATCTCGGTAATCTCGTTGACGCGTCCTTCGCCGGTACGTTTCGACCCGCTCAGCAGTTGCAGATAGTCGACGATCAGCAGATCAAGACCATGTTGACGCTTCAGTTTTCTTGCCCGGGCCGCGAGCTGGGCGATCGAGATGCCGCCGGTTTGGTCAATGAACAGTGGAACCTGCGACATCTCCTGGCTGGCCGTAACGAGTCGGCGGAATTCGTCCTCGGTGATCATGCCGCGCCGGATTTTACTCGATGAGATTTCCGCCTGCTCCGCGATGATACGGGTTGCGAGCTGTTCGGCGGCCATTTCGAGTGAGAAGAAGCCGACGACGCCACCGTCGACCGTGGCCTCGGTGCCATCGGTTTGCGTCTCGCGGCGACAGTTCTTGGCGACGTTGTAGGCGATATTTGTCACCAGGGCCGTTTTGCCCATCGACGGTCGGCCGGCGAGCACGATCAAGTCGGAGCGCTGCAGACCGCCCATGCGGGCATCGAGATCGAGGAGGCCGGTTGATATCCCGGAGAGCTGGCCGTCGCGCTCGTAGGCGGCGCTTGCCATATCGATACACGCGGTCAGGGCGTTGCCGAACGTGACGAACCCCTGGCCATATTTGCCGGTCTCGGCCAGCGCATAGAGGGCGCTCTCTGCTTCCTGGATTTGACTTTCCGGCGTGGCGTCAACCGGCGAATCACGCGCCGTGACAACGAGTTCCTCGCCAATGTTGATGAGTGAACGGCGTACAGCAAGGTCGTAGATCGTGCGGCCATAGTCGGTTGCACTGATGATCGATGTAAGGCCGGCGGCAAGACGACCGAGATACTGCGGGACGGTGAGATCTTGTTCGATCGGTTCTTCGTTTTCGAAGAACGTACGCATGGTGATCGGCGTCGCCTGTTTGCCGACGGCAATCAGTTTGCCGGCGACATCGAAGATCTTCTGATGGATTGGTTCGTAGAAATGTTCCGGCTCGAGAAAGCCGGCGACGCGATCCATCGCTTCGTTGTTGATCATGATGGCGCCAAGCAGCGCCTGTTCCGCCTCGATGTTATTGGGCGGTGGCTTAAAATTCAGCGGTTCGTCGGCACTGGCCTGGGCGGTGAGCTGATCGGAGAGGGTGGTGGCTTGTTGTGTCATGCCAAGATGGATACGTGATTCCATCCCGGCCGGGTTGTAAGGGACGTGCCGTCAAGGGCGTTCTTCCCCGCTATGCACATCGCCACCCAGAAGCATTTGCAAAACGTGCGAATCAACATGTCACGCAAAGTGGCTAGGGCAACTCAAAGATGGGCGCGGCAATGCTGGACACGCAGATCGAAGGACGACTTCGTAAACTCGTAATCGTTGTGCGCGGTCCCCGCTGATAAAACCTACGGGGACCGTTGCGATCGTGGCTTGCTAGGTCAACGAATGCCTAGGTTTGCGGCTGTTCACCGGCGTCGGCGCCCGCATCGGGCAGGTCTTCCATACCGTCGCCATCGTCATCGCGGCCGCCATCTTCATCCGGATTGAAGGTTTCGAGCTCGATGCCTTCATCCTCGATCACGGTGACATCTTCACCGCGCGCCTGCCGGTCGGCTTCTTCTGTCGAACGCGCGACGTTGATCGTGACCTTGACGTCGACTTCCGGGTGTAACGAAACATCGACTTCGTGCAAACCAAGTTCCTTGATTGGCTGTGCCAATGCGACCTGACGACGGTCGGTGCTAAAGCCGCCGGCTGTCAGTACTTCTGCGATGTCGCGCGTTGATACGGAGCCGTAAAGCTGACCGGTATCGCCGGCCTGGCGGATCACGATAAAGGCTTCTCCGTTAAGCCGTTCACCGACATCGGCGGCTTCGTTCTTCTGTTCCAGGTTGCGCGTTTCAAGCTGTGCGCGTTGGCTTTCAAACGTGGCGGCGTTTGCTTCCGTCGCGCGCAATGCTTTGCGCTGGGGCAACAGGAAGTTGCGTGCATAGCCGTCTTTGACGGTGACGACATCGCCCATCTGTCCGAGGGAGCGGATACGCTCCAGTAGAATGACCTGCATGTTTTCGTTCTCCTTCAAGTTCAAATTGCCAAATTAGGTTTTGGTTGGATTCACACGGTATCCGGCGGATCTCGGGTAATGGGTCCGCCATTATAGGGATTGCGCATTGGCAGAAAGGGTTCGACCAGGGCGATGGTGGCCACCGCCATCGTGCTGAGCGGGTTGAAAAACAGCAGAAACGCGTAAAGCCCGAACAACAGCAGTGGGCGCAGGGGATTTTTCCACGTGACATTGTGGACGATCGCGAGCCCGACCAGGACAAATGCGAGGAACAGACCCGTCGCGAATCCGGATGCGATGAGGCCGGGGAAATCGTCGAGGAATGACAATCCCATGGCAGCGGCTAATGCTAAGCCTGCCCAGCGCGGTAACGCGACCAGTGAGACGTTTGGCCAGGGCCGGGTCAATAGGCTGGATGTGCGTGCAACTTTGGCGCCAACCCAGAGATTGAACACGATCAACCACATCCAGGCCATTGAAATTGCGGCGGCGAATGAGACCGTCAGCAACTTTGTGAGGTTGGCCAATTGTGACGCCTCAGGCTTTTGACCGCCCGGCCACGGCAGATCGGCCGTCATCATGCGCTCGACGACGGTTGTGACATGCTTTTCGATATCGGCGGTGGATGTACCAAGTGCGAACAGCGCGGCTGTCGCGACCAGACCACTCGTGATGGCCAGGCCGAATAGGACGTGCCCGACCGGATACCATTCGACATCGACGGCGCCCGACGCGGTTGTGTATTCACGGTTCAAAAGCAGGTAGTAGACTGCCGCGGATACCGGCAAACCGAACAGGCAAAGGTGAAACAATCCGGCCGTGATCGAGCCGATTAGCGTGAGGAAGCCGAACGCTGTCAGAGCCGCGATCGCAGCCAGGATCCATCCCCAGCTGAAACCGGCAATCACGATGGGCAGTGGTGCCAGGAAGACGAGCACCATCAAGCTCGCCATCTGCCCTGTGGCAGCGGCTAGGAACAGCAGGCCTGAGACAAGGCCCGCCCCGACGGCGATTGGAAAACGTGATTGCATAGCTGTCCCGCTCTCAGGCGGTTAGAGATGACCGGTATTGGTCACCCCAACATTGGATCGGTTGCGAAGCGGCACAACACCGCTTCGCGGTCAAACCGCGGCGTTAGTCGATGACATATGGCAGCAGACCAAGGAAACGGGCGCGTTTGATGGCTTTCGCCAGCTCGCGCTGTTTCTTGGCGGATACGGCTGTGATGCGGCTCGGCACGATCTTGCCACGCTCGGAGACGTAACGGCCCATCAAGCGGACGTCCTTGTAGTCAATCTTCGGCGAGGCATCGCTGGAGAACGGGCACGTCTTGCGGCGGCGATGAAACGGGCGGCGCGGGCCGCCACTAGCTGCTGGTCCGGCCATTACTGAGCACCTCCGCCTGCATTGCTGTCATCGCGTGGCGGACGGGCGCGGAAGGTTGAACCTTCATTGCCGCCGCGGTCACCGCCACGATCACCACCGCGCGGGCCACCGTCGCCCCGAGGCGGTCCACCTCGACCACCACGGAAGCCGCCGCGATCGCCACCGCCGCGGCGATCATCGCGGTCGCTGCCCTTCTTCATCTGAATGGAAGGCTCGGTTTCATGTTCATCGACACGGATCGTCAGGAAGCGCAGCACGTCGGTCGACAATCCCATACGCCGCTCCATCTCGGCGACCGCTGCATGCGGTGCATCGATGTTAAGGGCCGTATAGTGCGCCTTGCGGTTCTTCTTGATCTTATAGGCGAGCGATTTCAGGCCCCAGTATTCTGAGCGCCCGACGGTGCCGCCGCCGTCTGTGATGATCTGCTTGTATTCGTTCGTAAGCGCGTCGACTTGCTGCTGCGAGACGTCCTGACGCGCCAAGAACACATGCTCATATAGAGGCATGGTCTCAGCCTTTCCTATTGTTCATTCCATATCGTCCCAGCGCAAAGCCTCGGCACGAGCCTCCTGAACGAGAGGAAAGGCTCTTAATCGTCGACTCAGTGGAGCGGAGACACCATGAACCGGGCAATTGCCCTAGCGACGGTGAACCGCCGCCTTCATGTTCAGCCCCCAACCGGAAACGAAGCGCGCATATAGACAGGCTTGCCCTACGTTATCAAGCATAATCGGATATCTGTGCCGTGGCTCAAACGAGTTGATAATACGGTCGACGATGCCCAACTTGACAGGTCAGCGAGTGCCATGCCTAAACGCCAATCTCGCTATCTTTAATGTGTCACGGGCACGAAGCCGTTCCAGGGCAGGAAAGAAAACATGTCAAACGCGTTTATTTTTCCAGGGCAGGGCTCCCAGGAAGTCGGTATGGGGCAGGCCTTGGCCGATGCATTTCCAGTTGCCCGGGCCGTCTTTGATGAAGTCGACGATGCGCTGGGCGAAAAACTCTCCGCATTGATGCGCGATGGGCCGCAGGATGAATTGACCCTGACCCAGAACGCACAACCGGCCCTGATGGCGGTCTCGATGGCGGTGGCTCGGGTTTTGGAGAGCGAACTCGGCGTTACGGTCAAACAGCATGCGACATTTGTTGCAGGTCATTCGCTCGGTGAATATTCAGCGCTGGCGGCAGCGGGCACGTTTTCGATTGCCGACGCTGCCAAGTTGCTTCGCACCCGCGGGCTAGCCATGCAGGCCGCCGTCCCGGTCGGGGAAGGGGCGATGGCGGCGTTGCTGGGCGTCGGGCTGGATGTTGCAAAGACCGTGGCGGAAGCGGCCGTCAGGGAGGGCGAAGTCCTGCAGATCGCGAACGACAACGAGCCGACACAGGTGGTTTTGTCCGGCTCCAAGTCCGCTGTCGATCGCATCCAGGAGATCGGCAAGGAACATGGCGTGCGGCGTGCGATCCCGCTGCCGGTCAGTGCACCGTTCCATTGCGCACTGATGCAGCC